>JAQGOI010000271.1 GCA_028293685.1 Lysobacteraceae bacterium
CGAAGCCGGCCTGCCGTCGCCCCTGCAGCCTTTGCCTGGCGTCCCGCTCGGTCGCAAGCGCGCGTATGTCGCGCTGTCGCGGCGCAACGCCGGCGGCACGCTCAACCGCGCCGCAAACCTGGCGACCAACACGCCGCAGCCACCGGTGAAGCGCCATTCCGATTCACTCGCGCGTCTTCTGGAGGCGCACCGCGCCGATCCTGCGCTCGACGTGCAACTGGTGCCGGTGTCGATCTTCGTGGGTCGTGCACCCGACAAGGCCAGCGGCTGGTTCTCGGTGCTGTTCTCGGAGAACTGGACGCTGGTCGGGCGCTTCCGCCGCCTGCTGGCGATCCTGCTCAACGGCCGCAACACCCTGGTGCGCTTCGCGCCCCCGGTCAACCTGCGCAGCGTCGTCAACGAGGACATTCCCGCCGAGCGCGTCGTGCGCAAGCTTTCGCGCGTGTTGCGAACTCACTTCCATCGCATCCGCGAAGCGGTCATCGGCCCGGACCTGTCGACGCGGCGATTGCTGATCGACAAGGTGCTCGCGTCCGAGCCCGTGCGCGAGGCGATCGCCGACCAGGCGCGACGCGAGAGCAAGCGCTCCGGCAAAGGCCAGGACGATGCGTGGAAAAAAGCCCACGCCTTCGCCTACGAGATCGCCGCCGATTACTCGCACCCGGTCGTGCGCTCGGCGTCGTTCCTGCTGACGTCGGTGTGGAACCGCGTCTTCCGCGGCGTGCTGGTGCATCACCTGGACGAACTCAAGGCCGCGGCGCCCGGTTATGAAGTCGTCTATGTGCCCTGCCACCGCAGCCACATGGACTACCTGCTGCTGAGCTACCTGCTGTTCACGCGCGGCATCGTGCCGCCGCACATCGTCGCCGGCATCAACCTCAACCTGCCGGTGATCGGCACGCTGCTGCGGCGCGGCGGCGCGTTCTTCATCCGCCGCAGCATCCGCGGCAGCGCACTGTATTCGGCGGTGCTGGGCGAGTACGTCGCGCAGCTGGTCTCCGGCGGTTATTCGCTGGAATTCTTTGTCGAAGGCGGGCGCTCGCGCACCGGGCGCCTGCTGCAGCCCAAGGGCGGCATGGTGTCGATGACCGTGCGTGGCTATCTGCGCCAGCCGGTGCGGCCCGTGCTGTTCCAGCCGGTGTACATCGGCTACGAAAAACTGATGGAAGGCGACAGCTACCTCGACGAGTTGTCGGGCAAGCCCAAGGAAAGCGAATCGATCCTGCGCCTGCTGCTCGGCATCCCGCGCGTGCTGCGGCAGAACTACGGACAGGTCGTCGTCAACTTCGGCGAAACGATCAAGCTCGACGACATGCTGGCGCTGCACGCGCCGGCATGGGACGGCACCGCGCTGCACGACGACGATCGTCCCGACTGGCTGTCGGACACCGTCGATGCCACCGCGCAACTGATCCAGGTCAACATCAACCGCGCCGCCGACGTCAACCCGGTGAATTTCCTGGCATTGGCCTTGTTATCCACGCCCAAGCACGCGATGGGCGAGGCCGACCTGTTGACGCAGATCGCCCTGTCCAAGACCCTGCTGGCCGAAGTGCCGTACGGCCCGCGCGTGACCGTCACCCCGCATACCCCGCAGCAGATCGTGGCCCACGGCGAGGAGATCGGCATGCTGACGCGCATCGCCCATCCGCTTGGGGATGTGCTCAGCGTCGATGGCGACACCGCGGTGCTGCTGAGTTATTTCCGCAACAACGTACTGCACCTGTTCACCGCGTCCGCATGGATCGCGTGCTGCTTCCTGCACAACCGGCGCATGGCGCGACAGACGGTGCTGCGGCTGGGGCGCGCGATGTATCCGTTCCTGCGCGCGGAATTGTTCCTGCCGTGGGACGACGATGGTTTCGTGGAGCGCATCGATCGCACGATCGACGTCTTCATCCGCGAAGGGCTGCTGGCGCAGGTGGGCGAGGAAGACGGCGACATCCTGGGCCGCAAGTCCGGGCAGAGCGACGAGATGTTCCGACTGCGTGCGATCGGCCATGCGCTGCAGCAGGCGTTCGAGCGGTATTACATCGCCATGTCGGTGCTGGCGAAGAATGGCCCGGGTACGTTGGGTACCGGCGAACTGGAAAGCCTGTGCCAGCTCGCCGCGCAACGCCTGAGTCTGCTGTACGCGCCGGCGGCGCCGGAATTCTTCGATAAATCGTTGTTCCGCGGTTTCATCCTGAAGCTGCGCGAGCTGCGGCTGGTGTGGCCGGATGCGAACAACAAGCTGGTGTTCGACCAGCAGCTGGATGCCTGGGCGCGCGACGCGAAGATGATCCTCGGCCGCGAATTGCGGCACACGATCGAGAAGGTCAGTCCCGAGGCGGTCGACAAGCCGGCGTAGTCGAGCACCCCGATGCTAGAGTGTGCGCGACCCGTGGGGACGGGAATCCCAGGAAGAACATGTCCGACATCGCCCGCACGCTGTTGGCAGGCCTATTGGTGGCAGGTCTGTCGACACCAGTCTCCGCTCGCAAGCCCGACATCCGTGGATATCAGCCGCAGGACGCGACCGCTGCGTCGGCGCTGCCGATCTACGTCGTCATCGAGCAAGCCGAGCTGAAACCTGAAATCGAGTACGGCTATATCAACGTTTTCGGCTCGTCGCAGCCATACCAGAACATGTCGATGGGGCAGAGTGCTGGCGTCGACCTTGCCGGCGGACTGATCGCAAGTGCGATCCTCAACGGAGCCGCGTACGCAAAGGCGAAGCGCTTTGCGCAACCGCCCTACCACGTGATCCAGCAGGCGAAGTGCAATCTGTCCATCGAGTCCGGCCTGTCCGAAGCGGTTGGCACGGCGGTCCGCGGCAATTGGCCGACGGCATCGGTCCATGTTTCAAGCCTTCAGCCCGGCCAGAAGCTGGCATCGCTCATCGACACGGACCAGCCGCGCTATGTGTTCATGGTGTCGTCGAGCCTGGCGACGGATTTTTCGTCGGTGATCACCAGTATCGACAGTGAGGCCTATCTGCCGCAGGCCGCTGGCGCACACGCCGCGCGCCAACCGGCATGGCGCGATACCGTGATTGTCGCGTCCGACCAGGTCGCCGTCGCCACGTCCAAATCACAAGCCGATATCGATGCGATGGTGGCTGCCGAGAGCGCCCGCTTTGTGGCGCTGGACCTGGATGACCGGATTCTTGCGGTCAACGCCGCCGGCACGAACGCCGACCGCCGCGAGCGCAATCGTCTGGCTGCCCTGTTGCTGGAGCACGACCACCTGTTGAAGGACGCTGCCAGCGACGAGTGGACGCCCACGGGGGAAGCGTTGCGGCGGGCACAACTGCTGTCCGATCACCAATGCGATCTGCTGAACGCGTCCGTCCGGTTCTCATCGACCCAGGCGGCGCAGCTTGTCACTGCGCTGGGCCGCGGCCAGCTGCCCGCGCTTTCCTCCAGCGTGCAGAAAACAGCCGAGTCCGTGCCCGATGGGCGCCAGACACTTGCGCTGCCGGGCGGCATTTTCGTGTCGCAGCGGACAGGGGACAACGTGGTACTGGGTTACCGCTCTTCGCTGCTCGCCGACTAGCGGAACAAGCGCGTCCTCAAGCCGGTTCGTCCGGCACCAGCGACATTTCCAGTCGCGCGATGCAGTCCTTGAGTTGCAGCTTGCGTTTTTTCAGGCGTTTCACCGCCAGGTCGTCGCCCTGGCAATCGGTTTGCAGGCGATCGATCGCCAGGTCCAGGTCGCGATGCTCCTGCTGCAGCTCCAGCACGCGTTGCGCGATGCGGGCCATTTCTGCGGGATCGGTGGACGAAGTCACGCGACGAGCTTAACCGTGCGCGGACGCAACGTCATGCGCCGCCGGCAACGATAGAATGGACGCCGTGGCATCGGCCGATGGTTGCAGGTCGCCGATCGCACCACAGCCGTTGCAATCAACTGCGGTCCTTTCCTGGCCAGCCCGCACCTTGGCGGGACGCCGCGTTCACCATCCTACTTCCGGACCTTCGATGTTCTTTCGCAATCTGACGTTGTTTCGTTTTCCCACCACCATGGCCTTCGATGAGCTGGAGACGCAGTTGGGTGAACACCCGCTCAAGCCGGTCGGTCCGCTGGAACTGTCCTCGCGTGGTTTCGTGCCGCCGATGGGCCGCGACGCCGAAGCGCTCACGCATCGCGTCGCCGACACCATCTGGCTGACGGTCGGCGGCGAGGACAAATTGCTCCCCGGCGCCGTCGTCAACGACCTGCTGGCGCGCAAACTGGCGCAGATCGAGCAGCAGGAAGGACGCAAGCCCGGCGGCCGTACGCGCAAGCGGCTCAAGGAGGACCTGGTGCATGAACTGCTGCCGCGCGCCTTCGTGCGGCCCACGCGTACCGATGCGCTGCTGGACCTGGAGCACGGCATCTGCATCGTCGATACCGCCAGCCGCAAGAGCGCGGAAAGCGTGGTCAGCGAAATCCGCCATGCGCTGGGCAGTTTTCCGGCGTTGCCGCTGAAC
The DNA here is from genome assembly GCA_028293685.1 of Lysobacteraceae bacterium. Classification (GTDB taxonomy): domain Bacteria; phylum Pseudomonadota; class Gammaproteobacteria; order Xanthomonadales; family Xanthomonadaceae; genus Cognatiluteimonas. Next base: position 4,455 of record JAQGOI010000271.1, read on the forward strand.
GCCGAAGTGGCGCCGCGTTCGATCCTCACCGGCTGGATCGCGGGCGAGCCGTTACCTGACGGCTTGTCGCTGGGCGACGAATGCGAACTCAAGGACGCCGCCGAGCGCGGCGCCATCGTCAAGTGCCAGCGCCATGACCTGGCATGCGAGGAGATCGGCAAGCATCTGGATGCGGGCAAGCAGGTCACGCGGCTGGCACTGACGCTGGATGACCACGTCTCGTTCGTGCTCGGCGAGGATCTGGTGCTGCGCAAGTTCAAGCTGCTCGATGGCGCGGTCGATCAGCTCGAATCCACCGAACGCGATGATGTCCGCGCTGAAATGGATGCGCGTTTTGCATTGATGGCCGGGGAGGCCAAGCGCCTGTTCACGATTCTCGAATCGGCGCTCAGGCTCAGCAAACTCGACGCCTGAGCCGCGCGTGCTGGCAAGCGACGCATGCGATACGGCTTCGTTTCGCACGCCGCGGCCGGCTGCGTTAGCATCGTGGCCGGTTCCCATGGTCCATCATTGCCGTTGATCCGACGTTTGCTCGCACCCAGGCCGCGCACGATCGAGCGCGACACGCTGTCGTTCACGCTTGCCGACGGGCGCGATATCCATGTTCAACGCGTGCGCAATCCGCGGGCCCGGCGGCTCAAGCTCAGTGTCGACGAGCGCGGCGCGCGGCTGACGCTGCCGTCGCGCGCGAGTCTTGTATCCAGCGAACGCTTCCTCGCCGAACACCGGGACTGGTTGTCGGCACAGCTCACGCACTATGCCGAGGTGGCGTCGCCGCCGTTGTGCCGCGACGTTTCCGACGTGTTGCCGTTACGTGGCGTCGATTGTCCGCTGGCATGGCAACCCGGACGGTTTGCCACGGTCCATTGCGACAATGGAGGCCTTGTCTTCTCGGCGCCCGCGCATGCAAGCCAGGCATCGCTGCAGCGCGCATTGCGCGATTTCTACGAAAGCCAGGCCCGGGTCGACCTGGGGCAGTGGCTGCCGCGTTACCTGCCGACGCTGCCGCGACCGCCGCAAAGGGTGCAGTTCAAGCGCATGACGTCGCAATGGGGTTCGCTGTCGCCCGACGGCAACGTGGTGCTGGACCTGTCGCTGGTGCTGGCACGCCCATCGGCGTTCGAATACGTGCTGGTGCACGAGCTGTGCCACCTGATCCACGCCAATCACTCGCGCGGGTTCTGGCGCGAAGTCGAGCAGCGTTGGCCGGATTGGCGCGATGAGCGCGTGTATTTTCGCGCCGAGGGCAGGCGGTTGAAGGCGACATTGCGGGCGTTGCTGAGCTGAAGTTCCGGGCGCCTCTACCGGTGATCCGAGCATCATTGCGCGCGGCGACGCGTGGCAGGAATTCGCATCCGGCTCGCATTCAACGCTCGGCGATGCAGTTCAGCGCGGACGGATGAAGAAATCGCCGATCGCTTCGGCGACGGCGGCTGGATCTTCCATATGCAGATGGTGGCCGCCGGCCATGATCCGCAACTCGCCATTCGGCAGCAGTGCGGCGCGCTCGCGACGCACCGCGTCGGGCAGGTACGGTT
>JAQGOI010000285.1 GCA_028293685.1 Lysobacteraceae bacterium
CTTCGACGACCGCGTGATCGGCAACCCGAAGCACTTCGCGCAGAACGAACGCAAGATCATCCACATCGACATCGACCCGTCGAGCATTTCCAAGCGCGTGAAGGTCGACATCCCGATCGTTGGCGACGTGAAGGATGTGCTGACCGAGCTGATCTCGATGGTAAACGAATCGAACGTGCGGCCCGATGCTGCGGCACTGGCGGCGTGGTGGGAAACCATCGAGGCGTGGCGCAGCAAGGATTGCCTGAAGTACGACCGCGGCAACAAGGATGTGATCAAGCCGCAGCACGTGGTCGAGACGCTCTACAACATGACGAAGGACGCCGACGTCTATGTGACGTCCGACGTGGGCCAGCACCAGATGTGGGCCGCGCAGTACTACAAGTTCAAGGAGCCGCGCCGCTGGATCAATTCGGGCGGCCTGGGCACGATGGGCGTGGGCATTCCGTACGCGATGGGCATCAAGCTCGCCAGGCCGCAGAGCGAGGTGTACTGCGTGACGGGCGAGGGCTCGGTGCAGATGTGCATCCAGGAGCTTTCCACCTGCCTGCAATACAACACGCCGATCAAGATCGTGTCGCTGAACAACCGCTACCTGGGCATGGTGCGGCAGTGGCAGGAGATCGACTACGAAGGCCGTTACAGCCACAGCTACATGGACGCGCTGCCCAACTTCGTGAAGCTCGCCGAGGCTTACGGCCATATCGGCATGCTGATCGAGCACCCGCGCGACGTCGAGCCGGCGCTGCGCGAGGCGCGCAAGCTCAAGGACCGCACGGTGTTCATGGATTTCCGCACCGACCCCACCGAGAACGTCTTTCCGATGGTCAAGGCGGGCAAGGGGATCACGGAGATGCTCCTGGGCTCCGAAGACCTGTAAGAAACAAGCAACCGTAAGGCGGCGAACCTATCGCGCATCTAGCCCGCGGCTTACCGGCCGCGGGGGAGGGTGCCGAGATGGCGAGCCGGAGGACACATGAAACACATCATTGCAGTGCTGCTGGAGAACGAGCCCGGCGCTCTTTCCCGCGTCGTGGGCCTTTTTTCGGCGCGCGGCTACAACATCGAATCGCTCACCGTGGCCCCGACGGAAGACCCGTCGCTGTCGCGCATGACGATCCAGACCACCGGCTCGGACGACGTGATCGAGCAGATCACCAAGCACCTGAACCGCCTCATCGAGGTGGTGAAGGTCGTCGACCTTACCGAGGGCGCCTACACCGAGCGCGAGCTCATGATGGTGAAGGTGCGCGCGGTGGGCAAGGAGCGCGAGGAGATGAAGCGCATGGCCGACATTTTCCGCGGCCGCATCATCGACGTGACCGAGAAGAGCTACACCATCGAATTGACCGGCGACCAGGCGAAGAACGACGCGTTCCTGGAAGCGATCGACCGCACCGCAATCCTCGAAACGGTTCGCACCGGCTCGTCGGGGATAGGCCGCGGCGAGAGGATCCTGCGCGTCTAGATTTTTGGATTGATTGGAGATTGAGCAAATGAAGGTTTACTACGACAAGGACTGCGACCTGAGCCTGATCAAGGGCAAGACGGTGGCGATCATCGGCTACGGCTCGCAAGGCCACGCCCATGCCCAGAACCTCAACGACAGCGGCGTCAAGGTCGTCGTCGGGCTGCGCCCGGGCGGCGCATCGTGGCCCAAGGTCGAGAAGGCCGGCCTGAAGGTCGCGGCCGTGAACGAGGCCGTGAAGATGGCCGACGTGGTCATGGTCCTGCTCCCCGACGAGCAGATCGCCGAGGTGTATCGCAAGGACATCGAGCCGAACATCAAGCAGGGCGCATCGCTTGCTTTCGCTCACGGCTTCAACGTGCACTACGGGCAGGTCGTGCCGCGCGCAGACCTGGACGTGTGGATGGTCGCGCCCAAGGCGCCCGGCCACACCGTGCGCAACACGTACACACAAGGCGGCGGCGTGCCGCACCTCGTGGCAGTGCATCAGGACAAGTCGGGCAAGGCACGTGACCTTGCGCTGTCGTACGCCATGTCCAACGGCGGCGGCAAGGCCGGCATCATCGAGACCAACTTCCGCGAAGAGACCGAGACCGACCTGTTCGGCGAGCAGGCCGTGCTTTGCGGCGGCACCGTGGAGCTGATCAAGGCCGGTTTCGAAGTGCTGGTGGAAGCCGGCTACGCGCCCGAGATGGCGTACTTCGAGTGCCTGCACGAACTGAAGCTGATCGTCGACCTGATCTACGAAGGTGGCATCGCGAACATGAACTACTCGATCTCCAACAACGCGGAGTACGGCGAGTACGTGACCGGCCCGAAGGTCGTCAATGCGCAGACCAAGGAAATCATGCGCCAGTGCCTGCGCGACATCCAGACGGGTGAATACGCCAAGAGCTTCATCCTGGAAAACCGCGCCGGCGCCCCGACGCTGCAATCGCGCCGCCGCCTGATGGGCGAGCACCAGATCGAAGTGGTCGGCGAAAAGCTTCGCGCGATGATGCCGTGGATCAAGGCGAACAAGCTGGTGGACAAAGCCCGGAACTGAA
>JAQGOI010000093.1 GCA_028293685.1 Lysobacteraceae bacterium
CGCCAACCTGTCCGCCACTCTCGGCATAGAACGGCGTGCGGTCGAGCACCAACACGGCTTCGTCACCTGCAGAAATCACCTCAACAGGCCGACCGTCCTTCAGCAACCCGACGACGGTCAATGCATCGGCACCGATCTGCTCATAGCCAAGGAAAACCGTCGGCTGCAGCTGCGTGACCAGTTCGGCCGGCAAGGTCAAGCCCCCGCCAAACTTGCCGGCAGCCCGCGCGCGGTCGCGCTGCTGCTCCATCAGTTGTTCGTAGTCGGCCATGGCTGACGGCGTGAGCTCGCCGCTCTTCTCGCGGAGGATGTCTGCGATCAGGTCCGGTGGACAGCCATACGTGTCGTGCAGCTGGAACAGTTGCCCGCCATCGATGACTCCGTTGGAGGCTGCGAGGTAGCCCTCGAGCCGCATCATTCCCGAGTCCAGCGTCTGCGCGAAGGCGGCTTCTTCCGCCTTGAGCGCACGCTCGACGAGGGACCGCTGCCTTGGAAGTTCGGGATAGGCATCGCCCATCACCTCGCACAGCGGGGCGACGAGCCGCCAGAAATACCCATCTCCTCCCGAAGTGCCGAGTTTCCAGAAATGCCGCACGGCCCGACGGATGATGCGTCGAAGGACGTAGCCGCGTCCTTCGTTGGAAGGCAATACGCCGTCGACAATCAGGAAGCTGCACGCGCGGACATGATCGGCAATGACCCGCAGGGATTTGTTGTTCAGGTCGCTCGTACCTGTCAGCTTGGCGGCCGCCCCGATCAGATGGCGGAACAGGTCGATGTCGTAGTTGCCGTGCACTCCCTGCAGCACCGCTGCCAGCCGCTCCAGCCCCATGCCGGTGTCGACACACGGAGCCGGCAAAGGCTGCAGGCTGCCGTCGGGCTGCCGGTCGAACTGCATGAAAACAAGATTCCAGATCTCGATGAATCGGTCGCCATCCTCATCCGGCGAGCCTGGGGGGCCACCGGCGATATGCGCGCCGTGGTCGTAGAAAATTTCCGTACACGGGCCGCAGGGACCGGTGTCGGCCATCTGCCAGAAATTGTCGGAGGCAAACGGCGCGCCCTTGTTGTCGCCGATGCGGATGATCCGCGCATCCGGCAGGCCGATCTCATTGCGCCAGATGCCGTAGGCATCCTCATCTGTGTGGTAGATGGTCACCAGAAGTCGCTCGGGTGACAGCTTCCAGACCCGGGTGAGCAGATCCCACGCCCAGATGATCGCGTCGCGCTTGAAGTAATCCCCGAACGACCAATTGCCAAGCATCTCGAAGAACGTATGGTGACGCGCGGTGTAACCAACCTGATCCAGGTCGTTGTGCTTGCCTCCCGCGCGCAGGCAGCGTTGCACGTCGACCGCGCGTACATAGCTGCGCTTTTCGGCACCGAGGAAAACGTCCTTGAACTGCACCATCCCCGAGTTGGTGAACAACAGGGTCGGATCGTTGCCGGGCACCAGGGGCGCAGACGGCACGATCGTGTGCTCCCTGGCGCGGAAATAGGCCAGGAAATCGTCGCGGATTTCGGACGTCGTTTTCATCGGGAGTCGGCAGCTGGCGGGCGCGCGTTGCAAGGCCACGAAGCCGCTGATATGCGGACGTAGTCTGAGCAGGCAACCCAGTGCGGATTAGGTTAGCGCGCCGCGACCCGATGGGCTAGCGACGGTTTGCGGCGCGACGCCGCGTCGGCTGAACCCGGTCGTGGATGGATTCAACGTCGCTACTGGTCAACTATCTGCGCAGGTACGGCCATGGCGCCGACTAACAATCGCTCAATCGTCTGGCAAAGCGCGGATGGCGGCCAGCACACAGTCACCATTGAAGCCCCGACGCATGAGGTAATCCGCCGCTTTTCGTTGGGCGGGTAGCGCCAACGCCCCCTGAACACCAAAGCGTCGCTGCACCAAGGCCCGCGCCCGCTCCAGCCAGTCGTCTTCGCCGGATTCGGCGAGCGCCGAAAACGCAGCAGCAATGGTCTCCACCCCCAGTCCATGGCTGCCAAGTTGCGCCCGAATGTGCAGCGGCCCATAGCCGGCAGCGGCGCGGATGCGAGCCAAGCTGCAGGCAAACCGGACGTCATCCTGCCACCCGGCCTGCGTCATTTTTTCCACGGCAGCCGCAGCGTCCGCCGCCGCGATACCTCGCGCCTGCAGCTTGAGAGCAAGCTCTTTGCGCGAATGTTCCCGGCGCACGAGCAGACCGAGCGCCCGTTGCGCCGGGGTTGGCTCGGGGCGGCGCCGCTTGCGCGGCGCTACCCCGGCCGATTCGTTCATCGAGTCGTCCATGAGAGCCATTGTCATGCCGTTTCAGACGTCGGTTATTCCTCGACGAGATCTTCGGGTTTGGCCACTGCCTCGACCTTGGGAACAAACTTTTCGCGAATCGCTGCTTCCAGGCGAACAGCGACAGCGGGATTCTCCTTGAGGTACTGGCGGGCGTTCTCCTTGCCCTGACCGATGCGCTCGTCGCCGTAGCTGTACCAGGCGCCGGCCTTCTCGACCAGCTTGGCGTCCACGCCCATGTCGATCAGCTCGCCTTCGCGCGAGATGCCTTCGCCATACAGGATTTCGGTGAGGACGACCTTGAACGGCGGCGCCATCTTGTTCTTGACGACCTTGATCTTGGTCTGGTTGCCGATGATCTCGTCACCCTTCTTGATCGAACCGATGCGGCGGATGTCGATGCGGACCGACGCGTAGAACTTCAGCGCGTTGCCGCCGGTCGTCGTTTCGGGGCTCTGGCCGGGCATCATCTGACCGATCTTCATGCGCAGCTGGTTGATGAAGACCACGGTGCAGTTGCTGCGCTTGATGTTGCCGGTGAGCTTGCGCAGCGCCTGGCTCATCAGGCGTGCCTGCAGGCCCGGTAGCACGTCGCCCATTTCGCCTTCGATTTCGGCTTTGGGGGTCAGCGCAGCCACCGAGTCGACGACAACCATGTCAACGGCATTGGAACGCACCAGCATGTCGCAGATTTCCAGCCCCTGTTCGCCGGTATCGGGTTGCGACACCAGCAGGTCGTCGACGTTGACGCCGAGCTTCTGCGCGTAGCCGGGGTCGAGCGCGTGTTCGGCATCGATGAACGCAGCGGTGCCGCCGGCCTTCTGGCATTGCGCGATTGCCTGCAACGTCAGCGTGGTCTTGCCCGATGCTTCCGGGCCATAGATCTCGACGACGCGTCCCTTTGGGAAACCGCCGATTCCAAGTGCGATATCGAGCAACAGCGAGCCGGTCGGAATGACTTCCCAGGCTTCCGCGGCGCGATCCCCCATCCGCATCACCGAGCCTTTGCCGAACTGCTTCTCGATCTGGCTCAGTGCCGCCGACAGGGCGCGCTTTTTGTTTTCGTCCATCGTGGAATCCTTGGTGGTCAACGGTTGGGAAGAGTGTGGGAGGTCGATGTCGCTGAAACTGAGACTGCTGCGTCTGGATCAAACAATAGAGACGCGCACTTTCCGCGGGAAGACCGGACAAGCGCGTTGCGCTGTCGGAATTTGCCGCATGCCCCGGCCGCCGTCATCGGTTGGGCCTTACCAAACCGCAGTACAGCCCCTCGATCGCGAAATCCTGGTCGGGCATGACCTCGATCGGCGCGTAATCGGGATTGCGCGGCAACAGGCGGATGCGGTCCTTGCCGATTTTCAGCAGCTTGACCGTGATCTCGTCATCGATCCGGGCGACCACGATCTGGCCAGAACGCGCCTCGCGCGTGCGATGCACGCCAATCAGGTCGCCATCGAAAATGCCTTCGTCACGCATCGAATCGCCCTTGACCTTGAGCAGGTAGTCGGGCGCCGGCGAGAACAGCACACGATCAAGGACGATGAAAGCGTCCGAACCGATATCGGCACCGATGGGCACACCGGCGGCGACCTGTCCCAGCACGGGAAGACGGACCGCATCTTCGGCAGTGATCAGCAGGCCCTCGGGGCGGGTTTCCTCATGATCGGGGTGTTCGGGCATCTTCTGCACCAGGCGGATGCCGCGCGCCCTGCCCGGCACGCGCTGGATCGCGCCGGCCGCCTCAAGCGCCTCCAGGTGGTACTGGGCGCCACGGACGCCACTGAAGCCGAAGGCCCGGGCGATCTCGGTTTGCGACGGCGGCATGCCTTCGGAGGCGATGCGCTCGCCGATCAGTGCGAGGATGGCTTGCTGGGTCTGGGTCAGTTCCATGGTTAGTAGTAATACTACTCACGGAAGCGTGGCGTCAAGTCCTTCAATTCAACCGGCCAGCTGCTCCAGCCCGATGAGGGCGGAGGCGACCGTCTGTCGACGGACGGCATCGCGATCGCCCTGAAACGCGAAGAGTTCGGCACGCGGATAACCTCCCCGCCGCTTCCATGCGATCCAGACGGTCCCCACCGGCTTGTCGGGCGTCCCCCCACCGGGGCCCGCAATCCCGGTGACGGCGACCGCCACGCTCGCGCCCGAATGCACCAGGGCGCCGGAGACCATTTCGATCACCGTCTCGCGGCTGACCGCGCCCTGCGTCTCCAGCGTGTGCGGATTGACGCTGAGCAACGCCTGCTTGGCTTCATAGCTGTAGGCGACCAGGCCGCAATCGAACCAGTCCGAACTCCCGGCAATGTCGGTCACGGTCTTGGCGATCCAGCCGCCGGTACAGCTTTCCGCCGTGACCAGCATCTGGCGCGCACCACGGAGGCGATCGCCGACCTGTTCGGCGAGGGCCTGCAGCTGTGGATCTGACAGGAGGTGCATGCGTCCGAGGTCGAGATGAAAAACCTGTTTTATCCGATCATGCGCGTGCTTGGAAGCCGGACGAACGTTCGTTGCATCCAATGAGCCGGGAAAGCGCGCGGAGCCTTTTCCGGTTTTCACGAACATCGTTTGCAATGCCCTGAATTGCGCAGGTCCGTCATCGGATGTTTCACACTCGCCGGCTGACCGAGGTTATCCTCAGGTCCGATGCGCTTACTTCCAGCCCTGTTGCGTACGGTTTTGTCGGCCGTCCTCGTCCTCAACGGTACCGGGGCCGCCGTTGCATCCACGCGCATGTCCCTGGAGCAGGCAACGCCCGGCCAAGCGGGCAACGCTGCAACTGTGGTCACCAACGCCATCGCGCCTCCGTGCCACCAGCACGTGGGTCAAGTTACCCATCGTGCGGAAATCTCAGCCGCTGCAACCCAGCCGGCTGGCAACAAGACCGTCGCGCCCGATTGCTGCAAGTCGAGTCATTGTGGCGGAGCGTGTCTGTCTTCCGCGACCTGTGTAACGGGCGGATTGTTCGTTTACCACCCGCTGAATCGCCACGCTGCAAGGGCGTGGATGGACGTTGCCGGCCACGTCGAGCCGTCGCTTCAGCACTTGATCCGACCTCCGATCGGCTAGGCAACCTTGGGCGCCTTCTGGCGCTGTTTCCCGTGCTGTGGATCTGCGGCAGCCCAGCTGCCGCATCGGCATGAACCCAGCGGCGAGCGATGCCGCCTGACTGCTTCGGAGCAACCACATGTCAAATGATGTATCCGGCCCAAGGTCCGGAGTTTCGCGCCGCCACTTTGTCCAGGGACTCGCCGCTAGCGGCGCTGTGGCGGCGGCGGGACTCTGGCCGAAGGCAAGTTGGGCGGTAAGCGCGCCGGGCAGCAACAACGTTCTTTCGGGCACCGAGTTCGACTTGACCATCGGCGAAACGCTGATGGATTTCACCGGTCGCACGCGTCGCGCCGTAACCGTCAACGGCTCCCTGCCCGCTCCGCTGCTGCGCTGGCGTGAGGGAACGACCGTGAACCTGCGCGTCACCAACGCCTTGCCCATGGGCTCGGCGTATGGCCACGACACCTCGATCCATTGGCACGGAATCCTGCTGCCGGCCAACATGGACGGTGTGCCAGGAGTAAGTTCCGACGGCATCGGTCCCGGCCAGACGTATCACTACCGCTTCACCGTGCGACAAGGCGGCACTTACTGGTACCACAGCCATTCGGCTTTCCAGGAACAAGCCGGACTCTACGGTCCGATCGTGATCGATCCGATCGACCCGGCACCGTTCTCGTACGACCGCGACTACGTGGTGATGTTGACCGACTGGACCGATCTCGATCCGGCCGCGTTGTATTCGCGCCTGAAAAAAATGTCCGGTTTCGACAATTACCACAAGCGCACGGTTGGCGATTTCCTAAGCGACGCAGGTCGCGAGGGGCTCAAGGCGACGTTGGCCGACCGCAAGGCATGGGGCAGGATGCGGATGACGCCGACTGATCTGTCGGACGTCAATGGCAACACCTACACGTACCTGATGAACGGGACGACCGCGCTGGGCAACTGGACGGGGCTGTTTCAGCCTGGCGAAAAAGTGCGTTTGCGTTTCATCAACGGCTCGTCGATGACGCACTTCGACGTGCGTATTCCCGGATTGAAAATGACGGTGGTCGCAGCCGACGGCAATTACGTGCATCCGGTGACGATCGATGAATTCCGCATCGCCACGGCCGAAGTCTTCGACGTGATCGTTGAGCCTGGTGGCCAGGACGCATTTACGATCTTTGCGCAGGACGCCGGGCGAACCGGCTACGTCAGTGGAACGCTCGCCGTTCGAAATGGCCTGCGCGCACCTGTCCCGCTGGTCGACCCGCGGCCGATCCTGACCATGAACGACATGGGGATGTGCATGATGCCGGGCACGAGCAGCAGCGCGGCTTTATCCGGTCCGACAGCGATCACGCCGGATACCAAGAGCGACGCGGGCATGAGCGGGATGGACATGAGTGCCTCTCACGGGCAACCCGCGGTGCCATCCGCGGCAGGCATGCAATCAGGCGGCATGCGAAACCACCCAGCCACCGAGGCAGGAAACCCACTGGTCGACAACCAGGCGATGTCGCCGACATCGCGGCTGGATGATCCCGGAAACGGCCTGCGCGGCAATGGCCGCAATGTGCTCAGCTACTCGATGCTCAAAAGC
>JAQGOI010000340.1 GCA_028293685.1 Lysobacteraceae bacterium
CGAAGCTACGCGAGCTGGAAAATGCGGCGCACTGCGTCGCGCGCGCTGTCCGGAGAAAAATGGCGTGCGACGTTGTCCAGTCCAGCCTCGGCCAGCCGTTGCCAGAGCGCTTCATCGTGATAGAGCCGGACCACCTGCTCGGCGAACCGTATCGGATCGTCGGCAACCAGTACGTCGACGCCATCCTGCAGGTGCATGCCTTCGGTGGCGCAGGTGGTGGCGACGACCGGCTGCCCGTGCGCCATGCTCAGGTTGACCTTGCCCTTGACGCCGGCGCCGTAACGCAGGGGCGCGATCGCGACCCGGCAGCCATCCATATACGGAGTGATGTCCGGCACGTGGCCGTGCACTTGGATTCCATCCTGCATCCCGAGCGCGTGGATGGCCGCCGTCGCGTCGCTGCCGATGCAATGGAACTGCACGCCCGGCAACTGCGCTCGTATGCGTGGAAAGACCTGTTGCGCGAACCACGACACGGCATCGGTGTTCGGGGGGTGCCGAAAGCCGCCGACAAAGACGAGGTCGTGACGGTCGGTGTAGGGAAGGCCCCGTCCGGCAACGCGGTGCAGGTTGGACAGGACCTCGACCGTGGCTTGCGGCGCCTCCCTTGCAAGCAATGCCTGTTCGACCTCGCTGACGACCAGGGTGACGTCGCTTTTCGCAATGACCTCAAGTTCGGCCGAGCGCGTTCGCGCAGCGGCGCGCTTGAGCGTGGCGTCGCCCGATACGTCCGCCGCACGCTGTTCGCGCAGGTAGTGCAGGTCGATCGTGTCGAAAACGATCCTCGCCTGTGGCGCATGACGACGCAGCAGCGGCAGGAATTCGCTTGCGACGTAATGGCGGCACAACAGCACGCTGTCGAAACGCGCGCCGTGTTCGCGCAGCCATCCTGGTGCACGCCGGGCGTAGGGCGCATACCAGGTTTCCACGCCCAGCTGCTGCAGGGCGCGGGTGTACCGACCGGAGTGCTCGCGATTCGACGGCAGGAAGACGACGTGAGCATCCTCGTCGCGCAGCATCCGCATAAGATTCACCAGCCGCAGCGAGCCCGAGTCGTGATCCGGCTGCGGTGTCAGCGCATCGATGATCAGGATCTGGCGCTGCCTGCGATGCAGCACCGCGGGCGATGGCAACGTGCCCGCTGCCGGCTGTGCGGCCAGCGCATCGCGGCGGTGCGCTGAAAAGCGTTCGCGGTTGCGCGACTGGAAATCCTTGATGCCGGTGCCGACATCGTTGCCCGATGTGGTGCCCTCGTCGTGCACGACACGCGCCGCAGTCTGGTAGCGCACGCGCTTGCCGGCAGCGCGCACGGCGAACGCCAGGTCGGTATCTTCGTAGTACGCCGGCGCATAGCGCGTGTCGAATCCTCCGACCTGCGCGAACAGCGCGCGCGGAATCGCGATGGCGGCGCCGCTCAGGTAATCGGCGTCGCGCACATAGGAAAACCGCGGATCGCCGGGGGATTCGAAACGTCCGTAATTCCAGCCGCTGCCGTCGGCGAACACCACGCCGCCGGCCTCCTGCAGGCGCCCGTCGGGGTACAGCAGCTGCGCACCGACCAGGCCGATATCGGCGCTGGCATCCAGGGTTTCGACCAATGCGTCGAGCCAGCCGGGCTGGGGCACCGTGTCGTTGTTGAGAAACACGATGATGTCGCCGCGGGCGAGTGCGGCACCATCGTTGCAGGCCGCGATGAAGCCACCGTTTTCGGCACGCCGCTGATAGCGCACGCCGGCAATGCGCGGAAGCGCATCCACCGTCGCATCGGTCGAGCCGTCATCGACCACGATGACTTCAAAAGCGATGGTTGGCGGGTGTTCGGCCATCGCGCGCAGGCACGCCAGCGTGTGTGCAAAGTGGTTGTAGACCGGGACGATGATGCTGACGCGCGGCGACTGGCTGCTGGCCAGCGCGAACGGCGCGAACGGCGTACTCGCGGGCTGGTAAAGGCCGGGCGCCTGGGCGATGGGCCGCGTCCGCGTGTGCGTCCGCAGGCGCTGCCAGCTCGATCGCCAGCCACGCACCTTCAGGCTGAGCCATCCCCGATGGAACAACCCGAGCGCGCGAGCGAGCAGGAAGCGCCCATCGGCCAATGACATGCAACGGAACTCCGGCTGACTTGGGGGATTGCAGACGCCGCGGGTGCCGCGATGTCTGCGCTAGACTCGCCGCTGCGCTGGCGCCGCCGGCATTGTCGCATCCCGCGTACGCCTGCTGCAGGCGCCGCTTTCCCATTGCCGCCGAAGCCAATGCCACGTATCGATTACGACGAAGACGACACCGACGACGACGCCTACCCGCCGACATGGCGCCGACGCCTGCTGACCTGGGGATTGGCGGCAATCGGATTGGGCCTGGGTTTCCTCATCCCCTACACGCTCTACCTGAACCATCAGGTCGGAGAGCGGTTTGGACAATTGCGCTGGCAGATTCCGACGCGCGTGTACGCGCGGCCGCTGGAACTGCGAGCGGGTCTGGCGATGGATGCGCAGACGCTCAAGACCGAGCTTGACGCGGCCTCGTATCGCGACGACGGCGATGGCTCGCGCGCGGGAACCTACCATCGCGCGGGCAGCGTCTGGCGCATTGCGAGCCGTGGCTTCCACGATGTCGACGGCGACATCAAGCCCAGTCGCGTCCAGGTCACGCTGGCGGGCGATCGCGTCGGCAGCGTGCGTGATCTCGTGCGCGGTGCGGCGGCCCGTTCGGTCCGTCTGGATGCGGCGCGCATCGCGACCTTGTACGGGCAGAAGCAGGAAGAACGTCGCCTGGTCCGGATCGAGGAAGTGCCAGAACTGCTCGTCACCGGACTGCAGGCGGTCGAGGATCGGGATTTCGCCCATCACCACGGCATCGACTTCAGCGGCATGCTCCGCGCGGCCTTCGTCACCGTGCGCTCGGGCGGCGAAAACAAACAGGGCGCCAGCACCATCACCCAGCAGCTGGCGCGCAGCGGCCTGCTCGGCATCGGCCGCGAGCAGACCGTCAGCCGCAAGGTGAACGAGATCCTGTACGCGTTGCTGATCGAGGCGCGCTACGACAAGCGCACGATCCTGGAGACCTACCTCAACCAGGTGTACCTCGGGCAGCGCGGTTCGCAGGAGATCCGCGGCGTTTCCGCCGGAGCCGAATACTGGTTCGGGCGCGACCTGGGCGACCTCAGCACGGAGCAGATCGCCCTGCTCCTCGGGATCATTCGCGGGCCGTCCTATTACGATCCGCGGCGCAATCCCGAACGCGCCACCGAGCGGCGCAATTTCGCGCTGGCGAAGATGCACGAAACCGGCCTGATCAACGATGCCGAATTCGCACGCGCGACCCAGGCGCCGCTGGCGGTGACGACGGCACCGGGCAGTCTGGCCGCAAACCGCTTTCCTGCCTATGTCGATCTGGTGCGCCGTCAGTTGGCGCGCGACTACCCGGCCGATGCGCTGCAGGGTGCGGGGCTGAGCGTGATGACGGCCATGTCGCCGGCCGCGCAGGCCTATGCCGAGGGCGCCGTCAGCCGCACGCTCAAGGCGCTCGACACCCGCCGCGGGCCGCCACTGGAAGCCGGCGTGATCCTCACCGACGTGCACGACGGTGAAGTCCGGGCCGTCATCGGCAGCCGTACCTTCAGCGAGCACGGCTTTAATCGCGCGGTCGAGGCGCAGCGCCCGGTGGGTTCGCTGCTCAAGCCGTTCGTCTATCTGCTCGCGCTTGCACAACCTGGCAAGTGGTCCCTGGCCAGCTGGGTCGACGATTCGCCGGTCACCATCAACCTGGGCAATGGCCGACGCTGGTCGCCCGGCAACGCCGAAGGCCGCAGCCACGGCACCGTGCGCGTGATCGATGCCTTGGCGCATTCGTACAACATCGCCACCGTGCGGGTCGGGATGCAGGTGGGTCCGGAGCGGCTGGTCGACCTGATCCACACGCTGGCCGGCATCGTTGCAACGCCCAATCCATCGCTGATCCTCGGCGCGGTCGACCAGAGTCCGTATGCGATGGCGCAGCTGTACCAGTTTCTCGCCTCCGACGGTGAGATCCAGCCGCTGCACGCCGTACGCGGCGTGCTTGATCCGGCAGGCCATGCCGTCAACCGCTACGACAAGGCGCCGGCTACCGCGCAGGAAGGAGACGCGATCGCCGCGCGCCTGGTGACCACGGCGTTGCAGCAGGCGGTGGTCGGCGGCACCGGGCGCCAGCTGATTGCAGATGGCCTCGGCCGCCTGCAACCGGCGGGCAAGACCGGTACCAGCAACGACAGTCGCGACAGCTGGTTTGCCGGATGGACGGGCGACCATCTGGCCGTGATCTGGGTCGGCAACGACCAGAACCAGCCGACCGGGCTGTATGGCGCCACGGGTGCCATGCGCGTGTGGTCGGGCATCTTCTCGCGCTTGCCGACGGCGCCGTTGCAGGTTGCCGACAAGGGCCTGGACTGGCAGTGGGTGGCGCAGTCCAGCAGCACCGACGCGAGTTGCCCGGGCGCACGGCGCTTTGCTTTTGTCGCCGGCTTCGCACCGCAGTACCAGCCGTGCGTCTACGCCGCTCCCGAGAACGCCGATCCCTATTACCAGCAGCAGGCCGACGCGCCCGAACAACCCGGCGGCTGGCGCGAGTGGCTGGGCCTGGGCAACCACGGCGACCCGGCCAAGCAGCCGCCACCACCACCGCCGACACCGCCGCAACCGCAACCGCAACCGCAACCGCCAGAGCAGCAATGACACGCCACCTGCTTCCAGGTGCTGCGGGATTGCCTGCAGTCCGCGGGGTTGCCGCTCGTGTCGGCGCTCATTAAATGGTGCGCCTGGCTGACAGCAGTCGCGCGGCCCTGGACGCGGGCGGGGTCCTTGCCGGCACGATTCCCGGCTTCGTTCCCCGGGCGTCGCAACAGCAACTGACGGCCGCCATCGCCCAGGCGATGGAACAGCGCGACGTGCTGCTGGCCGAAGCAGGGACCGGAACCGGCAAGACCTTCGCGTACCTGGTACCGGTGCTGTTGTCGGGAATGAAGACGATCATCTCCACCGGCACCAAGGCGCTGCAGGACCAGCTGTACCACCGCGACCTGCCGCGCGTGCGCGATGCACTCGGCATCGGACTGTCGACAGCGCTGTTGAAGGGGCGCGCGAACTATCTGTGCAAGTACCGCCTGGAGCACAGCAAGGGCGAGTCGCAGCTCGTCAAAGGCATGTTCGGCAGCCGCGAGCAGGTCTCGCACTTCCAGCGCATCGTGGCCTGGAGCGGCCGTACGCGCATGGGCGACCTGGCCGAACTGGAGGCGCTGCCCGAGGATTCGCCGTTGCTGCCGATGGTCACCAGCACCACCGAGAACTGCCTTGGCAGCGAGTGTCCGTACTGGTCGGAATGCTTCGTCGTGCAGGCGCGCCAGCGCGCGCAATCCGCGGATCTGGTCGTGGTCAACCATCATCTGCTGCTGGCGGATCTGGCCCTCAAGCAGGAAGGCTTTGGCGAGATTCTTCCCGGTGCACAGGTGTTCGTAGTCGACGAGGCGCACCAGCTGCCCGAACTGGCCTCGCAGTTTTTCGGCGAGGGTCTCGGCGCACGGCCACTGGTGGAGCTTGCCCGCGATGCACTCACCGAATGCAAGAACGTCCAGGGCGCGCTGGCCGTGCTGCAACAACCTGCGCAGCAGCTCGAGCATGCGGTTCGCGCATTGCGCGCGGCGATGGACAACCTGCCGCCGCGTGGTACGCAACAGCGCGCTTTGCAGGCGCTCGCGGTGCGCGAGGCGCTCGACGCGCTCGCCATGGCGCTGTTGCACATGACTGAAAGTCTCACTGCATTGCGCCAGGCGTCGCCGGGATTCGATGCCTGTCATGCGCGCGCACGCGACTTCACCGCGCGCCTTGGCCGCTGGTTGCTCCTTGGTCCCGCACGGGACAGGGTCGACACGGACGCAGCCGATTCCGGCGCGAAGGGTTACGACGAGGACAACGATGTGCTGTCCAGCGTCAGCGACGACGTGCGCTGGTACGAACTGTCGCCGCGCGGCTTCCGCCTGCAACGCACGCCGCTGGATGTTTCGGGGCCGCTGCGCACGCACCGTGAACAGTCGCGCGCAGCGTGGATATTCACGTCGGCGACGCTGGCGGTGGCCGGCAACTTCGACCACATTGCGTTGCGGCTGGGGCTGGACTCGCCGACGACGTTGCTTCAACCCAGCCCCTTCGACTGGGACACCCAGGCCTTGTGTTACCTGCCGCCGGCACTGCCCGAGCCCATGTCGCGCGGCTACAACGCCGCCCTGGTCGAGGCATTGCTGCCGGTCCTGCAGGCATCGGGTGGGCGGGCGTTCGTCCTTTTCGCGTCGCATCGTGCCTTGCGTGACGCCGCCG
>JAQGOI010000004.1 GCA_028293685.1 Lysobacteraceae bacterium
GCCGGCGACGTTTTCGACATGCGTATGGCGCAAGGCCAGCGCACCCAGGACGCCACCGGCCAGCAGGCCGACGACCACGCCGACGGCAACATGCGGCAGGACAAAGGCGGCAAACATCAGCCCGCACATCGCCACGGCCAGGACGATGACGCGCAGCATCGCGCGTTTGGGCTGGTAACTCTGACGCCCGAACTGGCGCCGTATGCGCCGGTAATACAGCGAGCCGATCACCGCCACCATCAGCAGTGGCGTCAGCGCGGACGGATTGAAAGCGGACATCAGGCGGAATCCATTGACGGGTCGACAGCCACCATCGTCCCACATCGACCAAGCAGACCAGCCCCTCGACCGCCGCCAGTCGAATCAGCGTCGCAGTCGTTGCATCCGACCACCCCCTGATGTTGCGACCCGCCCGATGCCGGGCGGGTCCAACGTTCGTTCGCGATTACGGCTTCGCGGTTGCCGCCATGTCGGCGCGATGTTTCGCTGCCTCGGCCTCGGAGAGTTTGCCGTCACCGTTGGTGTCCGCGGTCGCGAAGTGCTCGGCCAGCATCTCGCCGGCGGGCAGCTCGTCCTTGGTCAGCGAACCGTCGTGGTTCTTGTCCAGATCGGCGAACGGAGTCTCGGCGGCGGGGGCGGGAGCCATTGCCGTGTCGGCTGCGGCAGGCGCCGGGGCCGGAGCAGGTTCGGCGGCGGGCGGCGGCGTGCTGGTGTCGGCGGCAGGCGCCGGCGTTGCGTCGTCCGCGTCGTGGCGGTTGCAGGCCGATACCAGCGCCAATGCCGGAACCAGCATCGCCAGCAGGAGTGTGTGTTTGCTCAGCATCGAAGTTCTCCAGTGAAGGAACCGCAGGATGACGGTCTTGCAACAATGCCGGGCAACCACCCCGCAACCGACCGTGCGTCCGCGAGGGTTCCAGTCGACTCGTTAGGGAACGGTGACGGGGTGCGATGTTGCAAAAGCCCCGTCGTCGGGCTGCTCAGCCACTCACCACATTGAGGATGTTGCCGTCGGGATCCTTGAACCACGCGACGCGCATGCCGCAACCCACGTGCACATCGCCTTGGCGTGTCGTATCCGGCATGTTGTCGTAATGCTCGAAGCGCACGCCCTTGTCGCCCAGTGCACGGACGATGTCGTCGACACGATCGCCCACAACCCATGTCGCCGCCGTCGCCTGGTTGGTGCCGGCGTAATCGGACCGGTACACGATCAGGCGCGAATCTCCGCTGCGATAGGTGACCAGGTTGTCGTCGCCGCCCGCGTCTTCAGCCAGCCCGAGTACGCCGCCGTAGAACGCGCGCGCCCTGGCGATATCGCGCACCGCCAGGTTGGCGATCGCATTGCTGCTGGCGAGGGCAGTCGGGGCATCCATGGCGTGCATCGTCCGCCCCTGGATGTTCATGCAACGTCGATGAAGGCACCGCCCTGCCTTCACAAGGCGGTGCCGTCGGGCTTACACCGGTTGCCCTGTTGCGAGCTCGAGTCCTGCGGCAGCCAGGGCGGCATCCATGTAATCCATCATCGCCGGGCTCATGCTTTGCTCGGTCATCAGTTCGGGATGCCGGACGTAGGCATCACGCAGCCTGGCCAGGAAGGCCGGATCAGCGGCGACGAAAGTGGCCAGCTGCGCATGCCAGCGATGGGCCAGCTTGTTGACCACCGCGTCGCTGGCCGGCGTTCCGGCCGCCATCGCGGCGCGTATGCCGGCGCTGAGTTCCCGCCATGTGCGCTGGGCGGCTTCGATGCCTTCAGGGCCGAGTTCGTCCAGGCGCTGCTCGACGCGCCGGCGGACCCGGGTGGATTCCTCCGGCGCGTGCAGCACGCTGAAACTGTCCGCACGCCCAAGGATTTCGTCGCGCTGCGGTCCGGCGACATGGATGTCGAGTGTGTTGGTCATGGTAATGCTCTCCAGTAGTTGGTCCAGATCGAGGGTCGATGCCGAACCCACCCGCTCCGCGACCGACCGCAACGACTGCAAGGCGAGTGCCTTGTCGGACAGGTCACGTTCCAGCGCCGCGATACGCTCGTCCAGCAAGGTCGCGATCACCGGTGCGTCGGACGACAGCAGTTGGGTGATCTGGGCCAAGCTGAAGCCGCTGCGCCTGAGCACCACGATCTGCATCAACCGACGCAACGCATCCGGGCCGTACAGGCGATAGCCGGCTGCGGAATGCGCACAGGGTTCCAGCAGTCCGCGCTGCTCATACAGCCGCAACGCCTTCGCACTGACACCGCTGCGCGCGGCGATCTGGCCGATGCGCAGATAGGTCGTGGCAATGGGAGTGGATGGGGACATCGATGGAGAGACTGCAGCCTGCCCCTGGGACAAGGTCAAGCGATTGTGCGTGGCCGGATCGGACAGGTTCCAATCCACGTTGCGATCAGCCGGCGATCGGCGCAGCACCGACACTGCTTCGCGCGTAGTGCTCGAGCGATGGATTCAACGCCTCCCACGCCAGCTTGTGTTCCACCCAGATCTCCCTGGTCGGCGCGAAGGCATCCGGATTGTCGAGAGTCGCCGTGGTGACATCGATGGATTCCATCCGCGACGACTGCTGCCAGGTCAACGCCGTGCCACAGCGGTCACAGAATGTGCGCGTCACGCCTGGCGATGATGCGAACGTCGCGGGCGTGCCTGTCGTGAACGAGAACGCGTCGGACGGAAACACCGCCCACGCCAGCGACGGCCCGCCGGAAGCCAGCCGACACGACCGGCAATGACACAGCGTCCGTGCGAGCGTGTCCGCGGTCGCCTGGTACCGCACCGCTCCGCACAGGCAGCCACCGTTTGTGGATGTCGACATCGTCTCCTCCCATTGCTGTTGGCAACTTGCACTGTCCAGGCAGGTGAACCGCGTTGTTCATGTTGTCACGCATCGACATCGCGGGATTAACGTCAGCCCGCGTAGCTTGATCCACACCCACAACGGGTTCATGCACCACGAAGGAGGCAATCCAGATGCCGACCAGTGACAGCAATAAAGGCAGCAAGAACACCAACCAGACGAACCAGGACGTGAACAAGGGCGACCGCGGCAAGCA
>JAQGOI010000019.1 GCA_028293685.1 Lysobacteraceae bacterium
ATCATCGCCGAGCCGTGCATCGAGAACATCTGGTTGTAGCGGTCCGGGCCGATGAAGTGGTTGTTGGGCACCGACAGCTGGATGCGCATCAGCAACGCAAGGATGCCCGCGAGTACGAAGAAGACCATTGCTGTGGCGATATAGCGGCGGCCGATGCGTTTGTGATCCACCGTCGTCAGCCAGCCGATGATGCCCGGGCGATCGCTCCAGAGCCGGGTCAGTTCGTCGAGATCGCGATCGCGCTCCTCCGCGGTGCGTGTCGCCGGCCGGATCCATTCCATCAGTGCAACCCCATCAGGTAGTCGACGATGTCGCCGAGTTGCCGCTGCCCAAGCGGGACGGCCGGCATGTTGGTTCCGGGCTTGTGGCGTTGCGGGTCCGCGATCCACGCCGCGAGCATGCTGCGGTTCAAAGGCAACGCGCCGGCGGCGAGTGTGCGTCGCGAAGCAAGATGCGTCAGATCGGGGCCGGATATGCCGCCAGCACTGGTGCCCTGGATCGTGTGGCACAACGCACACGCGGTCGCGTTGAACAGTCGCTGTCCTGCGACGGCCGAAGGCGTGATCGGTACCGTGGCGGGTGCCGCCTGGCGCGCGCGCCACGCGGCGAATGCCTGCGCGTCGTCGATCTGCACGTCGAGCGCCATCTTTGCGTGCTGCAATCCGCAGAATTCCGCGCACTGCCCACGATAGCGGCCGGTGTGGCGCGGTGTCATGACGATGACGTTGTCGTGACCAGGAATCAGGTCTTCCTTGCCGTTGAGAACGGGAATCCACAGGCTGTGGATGACATCCGACGTCCTCAATTCGATCCTCGCGGGACGGTTGACGGGCAGGTGCAGCTCGTTCGCCGTGATCGTCTGTTGCGAGGAATCGGCGTCAAGATACTCGACCTGCCACCACCACTGTTTCGCCGTGATGCGCACGTTGACCGGGTCCACGACAGGTGCGTGCAGCGTGCGCTCGGTGACGTAGCTTGCGGCGGTCATCGCCGTAAGCAATCCGGCGACAAGGACCACGAAACCGATCAGCCCGGCCGAGAGGGCGCGATCGCCAGCGACGTTTGCGCCGCTGCCTTTGCCACGCCATAGCGCCCAGCCCAGGGCCAGCAGTACCAGCAGATACATCGGCACGCAGATCCACATCATCAGGTCCAAGACGCGCTTGATCGCAGCGGCCTGGTCGCCGATGGGCGCCAGCACGGACTGCACCCGGTTGCAGCCGCCCGCCAGCAGCGCAAGTGGTGACCCCAGGGCCAGCGCATCCCATCGCTTCACGGTGGCGGCACCGTACCGGCGCTGTCGTCCTGGTTGCGCGGTGGCTGCTTCGGTATCTGCGTGAGCGGTGGCGTTGCCGCCATGCCTTCGCGCCGGCTGGGCGCGGCATCCTTGCGCACGTTGCCGGACAACGCGCGCACATATGCCGACAGTTGCCACGCCTGCTGGTCGGTGACCTTGCCCTTCCATGCCGGCATCCCGTTCGGCCGGCCCTGCAGGATGCTGTCGTGGATCTGGTCGATGTTGCCGCCGTAGCGCCACTGCTCGTCCATGAGCGCGGGACCGATCGACCCGCCGCCGTTGGCATGGCATCCGTTGCAGTTGAACCAGCGGAACAGACGCCCGCCCTGGGTGATGTGGTACGCGTTGTTCTCGTAGTGCAGGCCCACGGGATCCACCGGTTCGGTCAGCGCGTCACCGGGTTGAAGCGTGGACAGTCGCGGAGCCGTCGCCGGCGCGTGTGTCGGTGACGCGTTGTATTCGCGGCTCTCGCGCTGGCAGCCTGCCAGCAGGACCGACGACGCCAGCACCGCGACGATGGCGTCATTTCGGCAACGCGAAGACATATAACGTCCCTCCCGGACCGGTCTTGTCCTTCAGGTCGCGCATTGCATTGACGAAGCCGCCACCGGCGGTGTCGTCGCGCGGATCCAGGTTGCCCACGACGATCGCGCCGGCCCATCCACCCACGCCCGACAGCACCGCGACGTACTGCCTTCCATCGGGGCCGCGGTAACTCACCGGTTGGCCGATGATTCCCGAGTCGGTCTTGAACTGCCACTTCAGTACACCCGTACGCGCATCCAAAGCCTTGAACCAGCCGTCCATCGTTCCGTAAAAAACCAGGTCCCCTGCTGTGGCCAAGGCGCCGCTCCACAACGGCAGGTCTTCCTTGACCTCCCATGCCTTGCCGCGCCGTACCGGATCCCACGCGGTGAATACACCGCGATTGCCGCCCGGGCCGGCGTACATGCGCACGTCCATGCCGACATACGGCGTGCCGGCAATGTAGTTGACCTCGGAAGGTTGCGAGTCCTGGCACAGGTTGATGTGCGGGATGTAGACCAGACCCGTGCGTGGGGAGAAGGCCGACGGGTTCCAGTCCTTGGCACCGGGCGAGGCCGGACAGATGTGTCGCGTCGTACGGCCCGACGCCGGTTGCAGATCGGGGTTGTAGACCGCAAGTCCACTCTTGAGGTCGATGCGCAGGATCGCGTTTTCGTTGCCGTACTGATCGGCGGACAGGACCTGTCCCGTCGCACGATCCATCACGTAGAAATAGCCGTTGCGCTCCGGTCGCACCAGCACCTTGCGTCGTACGCCCTGCACCGGCATGTCCAGCAGCAGGCTCTCGTTGACTGCGTCGTAGTCGTGCAGGTCATGCGGGCTGAACTGATAGAACCAGCGCGCCTGTCCGGTGTCGGGATCGCGCGCGAACATACCCGAAGTCCACTTGTTCGCACCCGGGCGCTGTTCCGGATTCCACGGGCCGGGGTTGCCGGTACCGTAATAGATCAGATCCAGTTTCGGGTCGTAGGAGATCCATCCCCAGACCGTGCCGCCGCCGATTTTCCAGGCCTGCGGTGGCCAGCTCTTGACGCCGAGATCGACACCGCGATCGGCGGCATAGAACGGCTTGAAATCCGGGCCGATCAGCACATCGGCATCAGGCCCGGTGTTGTACGCCTTCCACACGACCTTGCCGCTGCCCGCGTCGAGCGCCGTCAACCAGCCCCGCACGCCGAACTCTCCACCCGAATTGCCAACGAGGACTTTGCCTTTCACCACCAGCGGCGCCATGGTGATGCTCTCGCCCTTGTTGATGTCGCCAACCTTCGTCTTCCACACTTCCTTGCCGGTGCTGGCGTCGACGGCAACGGTGTTGTCGTCGAGCGTGTTGATGAAGATCCTGCCCTGCCAGTACACCGCGCCCCGGTTGACGACATCGCAGCACGCGACGCCTTGCGCAGCGGATTCCGGGCGCGGCTCGTACTTCCATTTCTGCGGTGCGCCGGGCTTGGTGAGGTCCAGCGCATAGAGGATGTTGGGGTACGGTGTAACGATGTACATCGTGTTGCCGACGATGATCGGTGCCGCTTCCTGGCCGCGGTTGACGCCGGTCGAAAACGTGAACGCGACTTTCAGTGCACCGACATTGGCACCGTTGATCTGGTCGAGCGGACTGAAGCGCGTGCTGGCGTAGTTGCCGGCCGGCATGATCCAGTTGCCGTCGCTGGCGGGAGCCTTCGCCACCGGCTGCGCTGCCGCGGCGGCCTGCGCGGCAAGGCACGTCACG
>JAQGOI010000047.1 GCA_028293685.1 Lysobacteraceae bacterium
ACCGCGTGTCCAAAGCGATCGATGCGCTCTCCGCCAATTCCGACCACGAAACCAAGACCCAGTCGGAGCAGGCCTTCAACCAGGCATTTGCAAAACAGATCGGCAACATCGGTTTGATCGTGACTGCGATCATGGCAGCGGTGTTCTTCACCCTGCTGCTGTTGACCGGCAACACGATGGCGCAGGCAGTGCGCGAGCGCATCCCCGAACTGGCCGTGATGAAAACGATCGGATTCAGCAACCGCAGCGTGCTGTGGCTTTTATTGACGGAAGCCATCGTGCTGGTGCTGTTGGGTGGCCTGATCGGCTTGGGCTTGGCCCCGCTGTTGATGAAAGCGGCCGTGGCCGGCAGCGGCGGCTTCATCCAGCTGCCATCGGGCTTGCCTACCGAAACGATCGTCGTCGGAGTGGCGCTGATGCTTGTGTTCGGCGTGCTGGCAGGATTGCTGCCCGCGTTGCGCGGCATGCGCCTGAACATCGTCGATGCACTGGCCGGCCGCTGAGGACAACCACATGAATCGCATCTATAGATGGCTTGGCAATTTCGGCATCATTCTCGCGCTCGCCGCCGGATTGGTCGCGTGGATCTTCCTGCCCTGGCAGGGCGTGCTCGCGGTGGCAGTCGCGCTGCTGCTATGGCTGCTGCTTACGCGCAGCGGGCGACTGGCGCTTGCCGCTGGCCGGATCGGAATCGCCGGACTACCGCAGCGCTGGGGGGCTTCGTCAGTCATCGTGATCGGCATCGCCGGCGTGGTCGGCGTGCTGGTGGCGATGCTGGCGATGGGCGAAGGCTTCAAGGCCACGCTCGACCGCACCGGCAGCGACGACACCGCGATTGTCCTGCGCGGCGGTTCACAAGCCGAAACCAATTCGGTGATCACCCGCGACCAGTTGCCGTTGATCGCATCCCTTGATGGCATCGCCAAGGGCACGGACGGCAAGCCGCTGTCTTCGCCGGAGTTGTCGCAGGTGGTCAACCTGCCAAGCATGTCCGACGGCACCGATGCCAACGTGCAGTTCCGCGGCGTCGGTCCTGATGCCTGGGCGCTGCGGCCGGGGTTGAAGATGGTCGAAGGCCGCAGGTTCGGCGCGGGCCTGCGCGAACTGGTGGCCGGACGCGGCGTGCAGAAGCAGTTCCGCGGCCTGCAAGTCGGCAGGCAGCTCAAGCTGGGTAACCAGATGTGGACGGTGGTCGGCATCTTCGCCGCCAGCGACTCGCATGATTCGGAACTGTGGGCCGATGCGGATGTGCTCGGGCCCGCGTATCAGCGGCAATCGTTCCAGTCGGTGACGGTGAAGCTCGATGGCAAGACCGGTTTCTCGCGATTGAAGGCGGCATTGGCTGCGGACCCTCGTCTGAAGCTCGACGTGCAGACCACCCACGATTACTACGCCAAGCAGTCCGAGCAGCTGACCAGGATCATCAACGTCCTGGGCACGGTGATCGGCGCGATCATGGCGATCGGCGCTGTTTTCGGCGCGCTCAACACCATGTACGCCGCCGTGGCCGGTCGTGCTCGCGAGATCGCCACCATGCGCGCGCTCGGTTTCCGTGGCCTGCCGGTGGTCGTCGCCGTGATGCTCGAAACGATGCTGCTGGCACTGCTCGGCGGCCTGCTCGGCGCGGCGATCGCGTGGCTGGTGTTCAACGGTTACACGGTGTCGACACTGGGCAACAACTTCAGCCAGGTCGTGTTCCAGTTCAAGGTCTCGCCAGCGCTGCTGTGGAGCGGGCTGAAATGGGCGTTGGGGATCGGACTTGTCGGCGGCCTGTTCCCGGCGTTGCGCGCGGCGCGGCTGCCGGTAACGGAAGCGTTGCGGGCCGCGTAAGTAGAGTGCGGACGTGCAGATTGCGCGCCCGCAAGCCTTCAATCAGTCGACCGCAGCTGCACGCGCGGCTTCGATCTTCCCGAGCAGCCATTGCAGCCCGGACAGGTGTTGCTGGTCGTGGCTGCACAGGTAATGCACAAGGCTGCGAAGCGTAACCGGACCGTAGTCCTCGAAGAACGCCGTGCGTGCCAGCTGCGTGTCGTCCAGGTCGATGAGCAGTTTCAACGTGGTCGCGCGCGCTTCGCGGAATGCGGCCAGGACCTCGGTGGCATCGGCCCTGGCGTAGGCACGTTGCACGGCCAGGGCTTCGCTGCCCAGGTCGGGCAAGAACGGAGTTGCTTCGGAAAGACAGCGCTGGAAGCGGACGTGGTAGCCGTCGATTTCAACGTCGCGCACGTGGCAGACCTGTTCGATCGCCGTGAACCGCTCGCTGGGAATGCCATCCCACGATGGCGGCGCCCAGTCTGTGTATCCGGCAGGAATCGCGGCGTAGTGCGCTTCCAGGTGGCGGGGGAACCGGCAAGCGCATCCAGCGTGACGCGATTCACCTTGATGGCCTCACGTGGCCACTGCGGCGAATTGGCGTCGGCTGCGCCACAGGCCATCCACCGCAAAGATCGCCAGCGCGATCCAGATGAAACCGAAACCGACCGCTCGCGTGCGATCGAAGGCCTCGCCAAAGGCGAGCACGCCGATCACGAACTGCAAGGTCGGCGCGATGTACTGCAGCAGGCCGACCACCGACAGCGGCACGCGGCGCACTGCATGGGCGAAGCCGATCAGCGGCAACGCGGTCAACGCGCCGCCGACGATCAACAACGTATCCAGGCCGATGCCCCACGACGAAAGAAACCCGCCGTCGCCGTGCATCTCGCCCCACAGCAAAACAGCCAGCGCCGGCAAGAACAGATAGACGCTCTCGACACCCAGTCCGGCGATCGCGTCCACCGCCGCCAGCTTGCGGATCAATCCATACAGGGCGAACGACAGCGCCAATCCAACCGCGATCCATGGTGGATGGCCGTATTGCACCGTCAGCCACACCACGCCGGCGCTGGCCAGCGCGACGGACGTCCATTGCATGCGCGTCAGCCGCTCATGCAGGAACACGACGCCAAACAGCACGTTGACCAGTGGATTCATGAAATAGCCCAGGCTGCTCTCGACGACATGCCCGGCGTTGACGGCCCAGATGTACAGGCCCCAGTTGAAGGCAATCAGCACGCCACTGAGCGCAAGCATCCAGGCAAGCCTTGGCTTGGCCAATGCCGATCGCAACCAGTCGCGACGCTGCCAGGTGAGCCACGCGACCACGAAGATCGCGCTCCAGACAATCCGGTGCACGACGATCTGCAGCGATGGCACCGCCTTGAGCAGATGCCAGTACAGCGGCATCAGTCCCCACAACACGAACGACGCAACCGCGATCCACAGACCGCGGCGCGTGTCGGCATTCGCGATCA
>JAQGOI010000051.1 GCA_028293685.1 Lysobacteraceae bacterium
CCTGTACTGCCTGTGGCGTTCGCGCAATGCACCGACCATGGCGCCGCAGCCGATCATGGCAACTGCACACAGTGCCCCGCATTCGCCATGAAACAGTATCTCGACCTCCTGCGGCATGTGCTCGAACATGGCGCTGAAAAAGCCGACCGGACAGGGACGGGCACGCGCAGCGTGTTCGGGTGGCAGATGCGGTTCAACCTGGGCGATGGATTCCCGCTGCTGACGACGAAAAAAGTGCATCTGCGGTCGATCGTGCATGAGTTGCTGTGGTTCCTCCGGGGCGACACCAACGTCGCCTACCTGCACGAAAACAACGTCTCGATCTGGGACGAGTGGGCTGACGCGCAAGGCGAACTCGGGCCTGTGTACGGCAAGCAGTGGCGTCGCTGGACAGCGGGCGACGGCAGCGAGATCGACCAGATCGCCTGGGTCGTCGACGAAATCAGGCGCAACCCGGATTCGCGCCGCCTGATCGTCAGCGCATGGAACGTCGCCGACCTGTCGCGCATGGCGCTGATGCCATGCCATACGCTGTTCCAGTTCTATGTCGCCGACGGCAAGCTCAGCTGCCAGCTGTACCAGCGCAGCGGCGATATCTTCCTCGGCGTGCCGTTCAACATCGCCAGCTATGCGCTGCTCACGCACATGGTCGCGCAGGCGACAGGCCTGGGTGTCGGCGACTTCGTCCATACGCTCGGCGACGCGCACCTGTACTCCAACCACGTCGAACAGGCCCGCGAACAGTTGTCGCGCGAACCCGGACCACTGCCCACGCTCGTACTCAATCCGGCCGTCACCGACCTGTTCGCATTCACGTTCGACGACATCGCGTTGCGCGGATACCACCCCTTACCGGCGATCAAGGCGCCCATCGCGGTATAGCGATGCGCATCAGCCTGATTGCCGCATTGGACCGGCGTTTCGCCATCGGCAAAGGCAACACGCTGCCATGGCACCTGCCGGCCGACCTGAAACGATTCAAGGCACTGACGCTGGGAAGACCTGTCCTGATGGGACGCAGGACTGCCGAATCCCTCGGACGCGCATTACCGGGGCGCCGAAACCTCGTGCTGACCCACGCTGGCGTAGTGCCGTTCAAAGGGATGGAGGCAGTCGCCAGCGTCGAGAATGCGCTTGCCCTTGCAAGCGGAGCGGACGAACTGTGCGTGATTGGCGGGGCGGCCGTCTTCGCAGTGACGCTTCCGCTTGCGACACAGTTGCGCCTGACGTGGATCGACACGATCGTTGAAGCGGCTGACGTGTTTTTTCCGGAGCCCGACTGGGCACAGTGGCACGTCGTCGGTCGAGACCAACACCCGGCCGACGGCGTCAATCCGTTCGGCTATGAGTTCGTGGATTACACGCGTTGATCGGATCGATGGCCTGCCGCAGGCGCGGTTGATGCGCCGGCCCTGGGTTGTGGCGAAGGCGCAGGCACGTCGCGGCCGGGCACCTGCACCAGGCGCAATTCATCGGTATCGAGCTGCAATGCCGTGAGTTTTCCACCCCAGACCGCGCCGGTATCGATCATGTGGATGCCGTGGCCGATAAAAAGACCCAGCGTCGACCAGTGGCCGCAGACGATCTTCAGATCGCGGTCGACACGACCCGGGACCTCATACCAGGGATACAACCCCGCCGGTTGCGACCCCGGCGGACCCTTTGCATCGAAAGCGATCCGCCCGCGCGGCGTGCAGTAACGCAGCCGGGTGAAGACATTGATGATGGCGCGATCGCGTTCGATGCCGGCGAGCTTTGGCGACCACGCGGGACGATCGCCGTACATGTTCTTGAGCAGTTTGCGGAAGCCGTCGCTGCGCAGGCGTTGCTCGATCTCGCGCGCATGGCGCTCGGCAAGCGAGGTCGTCCATTTCGGGGCCAGGCCGGCATGGACCATCATCCAGCCGAGCGCGCGATCCACGTGCACCAGCGGTTGCATCCGCAACCAGGCGAGCAGGACATCGCCGTCCTCGGCGAACAACACGCGTTGCAGGTCGGTGTTGACGCGCAATTGCTCGTCGCGATGGCGCTCGCCGACGGCGAGCAGCGACAGATCATGGTTGCCAAGGACGACCACGCTGTTCGCGCGCAGCGAATGCACCAGGCGCAGCGTCTCCAGCGATTCCCCGCCGCGGTTGACCAGGTCTCCGCAGAACCACAGCGTGTCGGCGGCCGGATCGAAACGGATACGTTCGAGCAGCCGCTGCGTCGGTGCGTAGCACCCCTGCAAGTCGCCGATTGCCCAGGTGGTCATGTCGCGACGGTCAGTGCAGCGTGCGCGGCACTGACAGGGTAAAGGCAGGGATCGGGGCCTCGAAACGCGTGCCGTCGTCGGCGATCATTTCGTAGCTGCCCTGCATGGTCCCCAGGTGCGTTTCGAGCACGGCCCCGGAGGTGTACGAAAAATCCTCGCCCGGACGTAGCCACGGCTGCTCGCCGACAACACCTTCGCCGTTGACTTCCTGAACGTGGCCGTTGGCGTCGGTGATGACCCAGTGGCGGCCGAGCAGTCGAGCCGGAACGCTGCCGTTGTTTCGGATGTGCACGGTATAGGCGAAGACGTAACGGTCCTGGTCCGGCTCGGATTGCTCATCGAGATAGCGGGTGGCTACGTCGATGTGGAATACATAGTCGTCGCTCATGCCGCCAGTGTAAGCGCCACACGTGAACGCATGGACTACAGCCCCTCGGCGACCGGCGCGTTGGCGACCAGTCCGTTGCCGGCATTGGCCAGGCGGATGAAATCAGCAACCGACAGTTGCTCGGCACGCGCATCAGGGCGCACGTCGACGGCCAGCATCGTGGCGCTGTCGACCACGCCATCCAATGCGTTGCGCAACGTCTTGCGGCGCTGACCGAATGCGGCCCGAACGACGTCGGCGAACCGACGCCGATTGCCGATGCCGATGTCGGCAGGCGCGCGAGGGATCAGCCGCACGACCGCCGAGTCGACCTTGGGCGCCGGACGGAACGAACCGGGCGCAACGGTAAACAAAGGGACCACCGTGCAGTACGCCTGCAGCATCACGCTCAGGCGTCCGTACACCTTGTTGCCTGGGCCCGACGCCATGCGCTCCACGACTTCCTTCTGCAGCATGAAGTGCATGTCGCGAACGGCCGCCGCGTGATCGAGCGCGTGAAACAGGATGGGGGACGACAGGTTGTAGGGCAGGTTGCCAACCAGCCGCAGCTGGCCATCACCTGCCATCGCAGTGAAGTCGACCGAAAGGATATCGGCGGGGATCAATGTCAACGCACCATGCGCCACTGCCGCGCCGGCGAGCGGCGCCAGCAGGTCGCGGTCGAACTCGATGGCCGTCAATGCCCCGATGCGATCGAGCAGCGGAAACGTCAGTGCGCCCTGGCCCGGTCCGATCTCGACAAGCCTGTCGCCGGGCTGTGGGTCGATCGCCAGCACGATCTTTTGGATTGCCGCGCGATCGTGGAGGAAGTTCTGGCCCAGATGTTTCTTGGCAACTTGTGAGAATCCGGATGCATCCGGACGCATGGGTGGCCTGCTCATGCTCGGCCGCGCCGGATGCGCGCCATGCGCGTGCAGGTTTCGATCGCGGCAAACAGACTCGATGGGTCGGCGCGACCCGTACCGGCGATATCCAGTGCGGTGCCATGGTCGACCGCAACCCGCGGGTAGGGCAGCCCCAGGGTCAGGTTGACTGCCCGTTCGAATCCGCTGAACTTGAGTACGGGTAGTCCCTGGTCGTGATACATCGCAAGCACGGCATCAAAACCTGGAAGCTTCTGCGGCAGGAATGCGGTATCGGCGGACAGCGGCCCCACCAGGCGCATGCCTTCCGCGCGCAGCTGATCGATCACCGGGCCGATCACCCGCAGTTCCTCGTAACCCAGATGCCCGTCCTCGCCGGCGTGGGGATTCAGGCCGAGCACTGCAATGACGGGGGAGGCAATGCCAAAGTCCCTGCGCAGCGCGGCATCCAGGATGCGCAGCGTCCGCGTCAGTGATGGCGCATCGATGGCGTCGGCGACCGCGCGCAGCGGCAGGTGCGTGGTGGCGAGCGCGACGCGCAGCGTGTCGTTGGCGAGCATCATCACGACGTCGCATCCCGCCTGTGCGGCCAGCAGTTCGGTGGTGCCGGTGTAGGCGATGCCACCATCGTTGATGGCGGCCTTGTGCACCGGTCCGGTCACCAGTCCGTCAACGACGTTGTCCAGACAGCCCTGGGCGCCAGCCTGCAAAGCCCGGATCACACTGGCGGCGTTGACGGGATCGGGCCGCCCAAAACGGGTAGCGGCAGCGGCTGGAATCTCAACCAGCGGCAACGTCCCGGGAATATGCATCGCATCGCCGGGAAGAAGCCGAAGAGGAAGGCCCAGTGCCGCCGCCGCACCGAGCAGGCTGGCAGCGTCGCCGTAGGCGACCAGTTCCGCGTCCCAGGTCTGTTGGGCCGCTCGAACGCATAATTCCGGGCCGACGCCGGCCGGTTCGCCCGGTACCAGCGCCAGCCGCGGGCGCGACACTCAGCCGCCGGACGGGGGCGAAGGTGGCGTCGGGCTGGCAGCAGGAGCCGTGCTGCCGGGCGTCGCGCTGCCGGCCGCGGTATCGGCCAGTCGGATATCGACGAAGGCCTCGTTACGCATGTCGCGCTGGTAACGGGTCCATTCTTCCTCCAGCTTGCGCTGGCCGATGGTTTCCCGCATCTGCGAGCGGCGGTTGTCGTTGCTGGCGTCGGCCTGGCGCACGCCGATGCGTTGCACGACATGCCAGCCTGCCTGCGATTTGAACGGCTCGGACGTTTGGCCATCCTGCAACGCGATCACATGCGACCCGAACTCGGGGCCGAATGCGTCGGCGGCAAACCAGCCGAGATCGCCGCCCTTTGCGCCGCTGTTGGTGTCCTCGGACGACGCGGCCGCGACGGTGGCAAAGTCGGCACCACCGGCGAGGCGCGCCCGGATCGTGTCGATCTTGGCTTTTGCCGCGGCGTCGTCGACGCCTTCGCCGGTCCGCACCAGGATATGGCGGGCGTGGTACTGCGTGACCATTTGCGGCGGGGCCTTGGAAGCATCCCGGATTTCGACCAGCTTGAGCAGCTGGAATCCGCTGGCCCCACGCGTCGGTCCGAGCACCTGGCCGACTTTCATGTCATGGATCGTCGAGGTGAAGGCGGTGGGAATCTCGTCCTCGCTGCGCCAGCCAAGGTCCCCGCCTTCCAGTGCGTTGGGGCTGTCCGAATAGCGGACGGCGGCGGCGGCGAAATCGATGCCGCCCTTGTCGAGCAGGGCCTTGATGCCGTCGATCTTGGTTTGTGCGGTGGCGATCTGCTCCGGGGTCGCGTTTTCGGGCAGCGCGATCAGGATGTGCGCGAGGTGGTATTGCGGACCGTTGCTGGCCTGCGCCGCCAGGGCGGTGTCGACCTCGGCGTCGCTGACACTGACGCGGCTCTGTGCGAAGTGCTGCCGAAGCCGCTGGGTGACCAGCTCGTCGCGCAGTGACTTGCGGAAGTCGGCGTAGGACTGTCCCTGCTGGGCCAGCTGCCCTTGCAGCTGATCCAGGGTCATCTTGTTCTGCTGGGCGATGTTGGCCACGGCGGAATCGACTTCCTCGTCGCTCACCCGCACGCCGGTTTCGGCGGCACGGGCGACCTCCAGCCGCACGAGGATCAGGCGCTCCAGGACCTGGCGACGCAGCACGTCCGCAGGCGGCAGCTGGTCCTGTCGCGTGGCGTATTGCGCGCGGATGTTGCGCTCGGCGCGGTCCAGCTCGCTTTGCAGGATCACGTCCTCGTCCACCACCGCTACGATGCGGTCAAGCGGCTGGACTGCGGCCTGCTGGGCATGCGCGGGCGCAAGCCCGCCGCCGAGCAACATGGAAAGGGCAAGAAGACAGGCGAACGGTTTGTTCATGGTGTGATATCGGGGGAGTTGGAGTCATCGCCGCTGCCGGTGACGTCGGTGGGCGGGGCGAGATAAAGATCCTCGCGGTAGTAACCGAGAATAGCACGGCGCAAACGGCTCTCCGTGTCAGGCCCGGCCGACCCCAGCCCCTTGAGTTCGAACTCCAGCTGGATCGCGGTATTGAGGTTGCCGGAGGGATCGTCGAGGTTCGTGCCGCTGATATAACGTCGCCCGACAAGGCGTACCGCCACGCAGCAGCTGTCCCATTGAACGCCGAAGATGCCTTCGAGGAGTTGCGGGCGCTGGAGCACGCCATTGGTGGTACCGCGGAACAGGGAATAGTAATAACGCCCGACGAGACTCCAGGACTTGTTGAGCGGATAGAGGAAATTCAGGTCCACCTGCTTGAGCAGGTTGCGGCGGTAGCGGTATCCGAAGTTGACGATGCCCTCGTCGCCGATGAGGTACTGCGTTCGGAGGCTGGCAAGGTCCTGGCGCCGGAATTTCGGATCCCACTGATACGAGCCGCCGATGGTCCAACGGTCGTTGATGCTCCAGGTGGAATCGGCGACCCACGCGGAACTCCCGCGCTCGACCGGCGATTCGCAGTTGGTCACCACGGTCGCCGTGCAAGGCAATGCCGCGACGCGGCTGTCGGCCAGGTACCGGATCTGACCCAGGCTGACCGACAACTTTTCGCGGCCGTCGGACTGACGGATCAGCCGT
>JAQGOI010000082.1 GCA_028293685.1 Lysobacteraceae bacterium
GTCATCCGGACCGCGTATTCGTCGGTCAACTTCAAGGACGCTCTGGCCGGAACGGGTGAGGGCAGGATCCTGCGGCGCTCACCGCTTGTTGGTGGGATCGATGTCGCCGGCACGGTGGAATCATCCAGCGACGCCGCGTTCAAGGTGGGCGATCGCGTGCTGGTGACCGGCTGCGGGTTGTCCGAGACGCGCGACGGCGGCTATACGCAGTACGCGCGCCTGGAATCGCGCTGGGCGATTCCGCTGCCCGACGGATTGACCCTGCGCGAGAGCATGATCATCGGCACCGCAGGATTTACCGCAGCGCTGGCGTTGTACCGGATGCTGGAAAACCGGCAGACGCCGCAACACGGGCCCCTGTGTGTCACCGGTGCGACCGGGGGCGTCGGATCGCTGGCCCTGGACATTTTCAGCCGCGCCGGTTTCGAGGTTCACGCCGTCAGCGGCAAGCCGGCGCACGCGGCGTACCTGCGCGATATCGGAGCCAGCGAGGTGCTCGGGCGCGATGCGCTGGGCACGACACGCCCGCTCGAATCGGCACGCTTTGGTGGTGGCCTGGACAACGTCGGTGGGCCGATGCTCACCAGCCTTCTGTCCCAGACTGCACCCTTCGGCAACGTCGCCAGCGCGGGGCTGGCCGCGACCAGTGCGCTGGATGCCACCGTCATGCCATTCATCATTCGCGGCGTGTCGCTGCTGGGGGTCGCGTCGGCCAATACCGCACGTGACATCCGCGAAGCGGTCTGGAAGCGCCTGTCCAGCGACTGGAAACCCGCACACCTGGAGCGGATCTGCACGCGGGAAGTCACGTTGGACGGCTTGCCGGACGTTTTCCGGGCAATGCTCACCGGCGCTTCACTGGGGCGGACGCTCGTCAGGCTATAAGCCGGTTTGCCGGAAGGCCCCCGGCGGCTACAATCGCGGCTGTCTCCGGGGAAACCAAACATGGCGCGCATCCTGATCGTCGACGATTCGCCTTCGCAACTGATGGGAATCAGGCGGATCGTGGAAAAGCTCGGCCACGAGGCGTTCACCGCGGAAGACGGTGCCGAAGGCGTCGAAGTCGCGAAGCGCGAAGTGCCGGATCTCATCCTGATGGATGTGGTGATGCCGAACCTCAACGGGTTCCAGGCCACGCGTGCCATCACGCGGGAACCAACGACCAAGCACATCCCCGTGATCCTCGTCACCACCAAGGACCAGGACACCGATCGCGTCTGGGGCATGCGTCAGGGCGCCAAGGCGTACCTCACCAAGCCTTTCAGCGAATCCGAACTGGCCGAAGTGATCAGTGGATACATCGCCGGCGCAGAACCCGCCGCCTGAGCGTCAGGCGCGACGCCAGTCGGTGCCGAACGCGTCGCGCAATCCCCGGTAGGCTTCCCGCTCGGCCTCGGTGTGCACCTTGGGTGCGAGCACTTCCAGCTCGACAATCTGGTCGCCGGCAGGCATCGTCGACGTGGCCGGCAATCCACGCCCGCGCAAACGCAGCTTGCGTCCGGCTTCGGAATCGGCCGGTATCTTCAGATCGACCGGTCCGCCGAGCGTCGGCACGCTGACCGTGGCGCCCAATGCCGCTTCCCACGGTGCCACCGGCAACACATGGATGATGTTGCGACCGTCGACTTCAAATTGCGGATGCGCGGCGTATTCGATCTCCAGCAACAGATCGCCGTGTGCGCCCTGCCCACCCAGGCGGATGACCTGGCCCGGCCTGATGCCCTTGGGCACACGGACGTCGAGGGTCTTGCCGTTGACTGAAATCCGGATGTTGCCGCCGTTGAACACGGCCTCAAGCGGCACCGCGAGCTTGGCGCGTGTATCTCCGCGTGGTGCCTGTCGATGGCCGCCTGGCGCTTGTCCCGTTTGGCCGAACCCACCAGCCGAGCGCCGCCGCCCGAACAACTCCTCGAAGAAGTCGCTGAAACCACCGCCGGCTCCGCCGCCGGCAAAAATCTCGTCGAAGTCGAACCCTTCCGGGCCACCCTGGCCGAATCCACCTGGCGGCGCATGCACTTCGTCGCCCGGACGGTATCCGCGCGTGCGCAACTGATCGTAAGCGGCGCGTTTCTGCGGATCGCGCAGTGCTTCGTAGGCTTCGTTGACGGCCTTGAATTTTTCCTCGGCGCCGGCCTCCTTGCTGACGTCCGGATGCAGTTTGCGAGCCAGCCGGCGATACGCCGTCTTGATTTCCGCTTCGCCCGCACTGGGCTCGATCCCCAGGATGTCGTAATAGTCCTTGAACTGCATGTGCGATCCGTGCCTCCGCCTGCATGCCGACGCATGCGATCGATCCAGATGAACTGGCCTGTGGCGTTGCCACAGGCCAGAAGACTAGCGCACTGCCGCGATGGCGGCAGTTATTGCTGGGTTTGCGGGGCGTCGATCGTGCGCTGCTGCTGACCCTCGCGCCGCGCCTGTTCTTTGTTGCCGACCTGGATGCGGCGCGGAGCGGCTTCCGGACGCTTGGGGATGGTGATTTCCAGCACGCCGTTGCGACCGTGCGCCTGGATGCCTTCCGGATTTGCGCTGTCGGGCAGCGCGAATCGGCGGTAGAAGCTGCCGTAGCGACGCTCGATCCGCGAGAAGCGATCGGTCTGCTCGGATGTCTCGCTGTTGCGTTCACCCTTGATGGTCAGGATGCCTTTGTCCATCGAGACATCGATTTCGTCAGGGTCGATGCCCGGAAGATCGGCATACAGCACGAAGCGGTCCTGCTCTTCCTTGACGTCGACACGAGGCACCCACTGGCTGGTCACCACCGAACTGTCGTCGCTCTCGTCCTGGTCGAAGAAATTGCCCTGGAGCAGGCGGTCGAATACCTGCCTCAAGTCATTCTGCATCCGGCCCTGGGCGGGCACTTGACGGTAACGCATGATGTTCATCGAACTCCTCCTCTACATTGCTGCTTGTTTTCGAATACGTTGGTAAGCCCCTTCGCTGGCAGCAAGCCGCCGCCAGAAATCCACATAAGGCAGGTCCGCCGGAATTCAAGTCTTGCCCGGCCTTCACCTCGCCGCGACTACACTGCCTTCATCCCCCTGAAGAGCCTGCCCCATGCCCATCAAAGCTGGCGACCGCCTGCCGGAAGTTCCCCTGCAACGCATCCGCTCCGGCGTCGAGACCGTCGACACGGGCGCACTGTTCGAAGGCAAGAAGACGGTGCTGTTCGCCGTCCCGGGCGCCTTTACACCGACCTGTTCCGAGAAGCACCTGCCCGGCTACGTCGAGCATTTCGATGACTTTCGCAAAAAGGGGATCGAAGTCGCCTGCGTGTCCGTCAACGACCCCTTCGTCATGCAGGCCTGGGGCCAGAGCCAGCATGTACCCGACGACCTGATGATGCTGGCCGACGGCAACGGCGAATTCACCCGGGCGCTCGGACTTGAAATGGACGCAAGCGCTTACGGGATGGGCACCCGGTCCAAGCGTTTCGCGATCTACGCCGAGGACGGCGTCGCCAAGCAGATATTCATCGAGGCACCCGGCGAATTCCGCGTTTCGTCTGCGGAACACGTGCTGTCACAACTATCCTGAGCGTAGCAACCACGGAAGCATCATGAGCAAATCCGACAAGAAGGCTTTTCGCAAAGACGACAAGAACGCGCCACATGCTCAGGCCGGGTCAGGTGTCTCCACGCTGCGACCGGTGCATTCGCCGCTGCCCAGTGAGGGCAACCCGGCGGCCATGACCGACGTCAAGACATTGCGCGAGCGTGCGCGCAAGAGCATCGACGACGGCGCGGTCACGGACAGCTACACCCTCGATCGCAAGGTGGTCGTTCGCCTGCTCAACGAGGCGCTCGCCACGGAG
Source organism: Lysobacteraceae bacterium (assembly GCA_028293685.1). Lineage (GTDB taxonomy): Bacteria > Pseudomonadota > Gammaproteobacteria > Xanthomonadales > Xanthomonadaceae > Cognatiluteimonas. The sequence goes on from JAQGOI010000082.1 coordinate 3,815, forward strand.
TGGGTCTGCGTGCTGCGGTATTACCGCCACTACTTCATGGCGTCGGGAATGATGGCGGACTCGGTCAAAGCCGAGTTCCTCGAACACGCCCAGCAGGAGCAGGCGCACGCCACCATGCTTGCCGAACGCATCGTGCAGCTGGGCGGCGAGCCGGACCTGGACCCGGATACGCTCACCTCGCGCGCGCATGCCGAATACAAGCCGGGCCATGATCTTCGCGACATGGTGAAGGAAAACCTGATCGCCGAGCGAGTCGCAATCGACAGCTATCGTGAAATGATCAACTACGTTGGCGATCGCGACACCACCACCAAGCGCATCCTTATGGAAGTGCTGGCGCAGGAAGAGGAACACGCCGACGACATGGCGGACCTCCTCGACGGCTGGGTCGGAAAGTAATCAGCGTTGCTGCATAAAAAAAGGCGACCGGTTGGTCGCCTTTTTTCTGGAGCATCGGCGTCGTCACACTGGCAACGGGTCCCCGGCGGCGGTTTCGTCCAGCACGATGGCTTCGATGCCGTCCGCCAGCGAAGCATCCACGCGTTCGATGGCCTGCAGCGTTTCGTCGCTGGCCAGCCGCATCAGTGTCACACCCTGCGTGTTGCGGCCGACCTGGGCGATCTCCGCCGCGCGCGTGCGTACCAGCGTGCCGCCATCGGAAATCAACAGGACTTCGTGGTGGTCGGACAACTGGATCGCGCCGACGAGCTTGCCGTTGCGCGCACTTGTCTGTAGTGCGATCACGCCCTGCGTCCCGCGGCCCTTGCGCGGGTAGTCTGCGACCGGTGTGCGCTTGCCGAATCCGCGTGCACTGGCGGTGAGAATATCGCCGTCGCCTTCCACCACGATCAGGCTTCGCACCTCTTCTCCGGGAGACAGCCGGATGCCGCGCACGCCGGTCGCTGTGCGTCCCATCGGACGCACGGTATGACCGGCGAATCGAACCGCCTTGCCGTTGCTCGCGAACAGCATGATGTCGCGGGTGCCGTCCGATAGCGCGACACCCACCAGCGCATCGCCTTCGTCCAGGTTGATCGCGATCTTGCCGCGCTGCAGGCGGTAGGCGTACTCAGGCAGCGGCGTTTTCTTGACCGTGCCGTTGCGCGTCGCGAAGAACACGAACGTGCCTTCGTCGTAAGTCCGCACCGGAACAACCGCCTGGACCTTTTCGCCGGCTTCCAGCGGGATCCAGTTGATGATCGGCCGCCCGCGCGCATTGGGGCCGGCATCGGGCAGCTGATACACCGGCAGCCAGAAGACACGGCCGGCACTGGTGAATGTCAGCAACGTGTCGTGCGTATTGACCAGCCACAGCTGATCGATGAAATCCTCATCCTTGATCATCGCAGCGTTGCGACCCTTGCCGCCGCGCTTCTGCGCGCGATAGCTGCTGGCAGGCTGGCGTTTGGCGTACCCGGCATGCGACAGGGTGACGACGACATCTTCCGGCGCGATGAGGTCGAGGATGTCGAGATCCTCTTCGCTGGCGCGGATTTCGCTGCGCCGCTCGTCGCCGAACTCTTCCTTGAGGTTGCGCAGCTCGGTGCGGATCACATCGAGAAGCACGTCGGGATTTTCAAGGATGCC
>JAQGOI010000091.1 GCA_028293685.1 Lysobacteraceae bacterium
GAAACAGCAGGTCCGCCGCCGGCGGCCGATAGAAACTGAAGCTGCGCTCGCCAGCGGCGTCCAGCGACACGAACGCAAGCGCGGTCCTTGCAGCCGCCGTGCGCCGCACGCACTGCGTATCGACGCCGGCATCCTGCAGTTGCGCCAGCAACATATCGCCGAACAGATCAGCGCCGAGCATGCCGACGAAACGCGCGGTGCCACCGAGCCTGGCGACCGCGACAGCGACATTGGCAGGCGCGCCGCCGGCGTATTCCACGAAATGTCGCGGCTCCGCGGGCGTCGCCGCAGGCTGCGCGAGCAGATCGACCAGCGCTTCGCCGAAGCAGGCGATGATCGAGCGCCGCGGCGCGCGTGCGCGGGTCACGGCTGCCCGGCGGGAATCGCCGTCTGCAGTGCCACCGGTTGCCTGGAGCCGTTGAATCCATACCAGGCCACGTAGCCGTAACACAGCAGCGGCAGTACGAACGCGTGCTGCACGCCGATACGGTCGGCCAGCAGTCCCTGCAGCAATGGCACGACGGCGCCGCCGACGATCGCCATCACCAGCAGGCTCGAGGCGCGGCTGGTGAGTGGGCCGAGGTTGCGGATCGCGAGGGTGAAAATGGTGGGGAACATGATCGAGTTGAACAGCCCGATCGCGATCACACTCCACATCGCGAGCTCGCCGCGGCTTGACATCGTCGTCGCCAGCAGTGCGATCGCGACCAGCGCGAACGCACCGAGCAGCCTGCGCGCATCGAGTGTCTTCAACAGCGCCGAACCGACGAATCGGCCGATCATCGCGCCGCCCCAGTAGTAGGACACGTAGCGCGTGGCGATGCCGGCATCGATGTTGCCGATGTGCGGATCGGCGATGTAGTTGATCAGGAAACTGCCGATCGCGACCTCGGCGCCGACGTAGACGAAGATCGCGATCACGCCCAGGCGCAGATGCCGATGGCGCAGCGCTTCGGCGAAGGTATGGCGCGCTGGATCGCCCTGTTCCGTGGCTTCGGCCAGCGGCGGCAGATGGAACAGGTAAACCAGGGCGGCCAATGCGAACAGGCCGCACGCCAGCCCCAGATACGGCAGCTGCACCGACTGCGCCTGGAGTATGCGATAGGTCTCCTGCTGCGGTGCGGACAGCTGCGCGAGTTCGGCGCCACCCAGTACCGCAACGGCCAGGATCAACGGACCGATCAGCGCCGGGGCCAGCGTATGTCCAAGCGAATTGAGCGCCTGCGCCAGGTTGAGCCTGCTCGGCGCGCCGTGCGGATCGCCGAGCAGGCTGATGTACGGATTGGCCGATACCTGCAGCAGGGTGATGCCGCTGGCCAGTACGAACAGCGCCAGCAGGAACAATCGATACGACGGCAGCCGCGCAGCGGGATAGAACGCCAGTGCGCCAAGGCCCGCGACCGTCAGGCCGATGACGATGCTCGGCTTGTAGCCGACGCGCGCAACCACTTTCCCCGCCGGTAGCGACATCACGAAGTAGGTGCTGAAGAAGGTGAACTGGATGAGCATCGTCTGCGCGTAGTTCATTTCGAACACCGCTTTCAGATGCGGAATCAGCACGTCGTTGAGGCTCGTCATCGCGCCCCAGGTGAAGAAGATGACGCTGAGCACCGCCATCGCGGTACCGGAGCTGAGGTTGCGACGGCTGTTCAAGGCGAAACTCCAGGGTCAAGCGCGCGCGGTGCATCGCTGCTGGCGCGGGGTTGCAGGTGGACGGAGGCGACGGTGGTGCGCGCTGGCGCATCGGGATCGCGCAGGCGCTGCAGGATCAGCTCCGCGGCCTGGCGGCCGCGTGCGCGCGGATCGACCGCGATCGTGGTCAGCGGTGGCGCGCTCACGGAGGCCTCGGGAATGTCGTCGAAGCCGACCACCGCGAAATCGTCACCGGCGCGGCGGCCGCGCGCGGCGAGCCCCGCCATCAATCCGAGCGCGACCGCATCGTTGTAGCAGACGGCAGCCGTCGGGGCCGGATCGCGCACGAACAGCGCGCCGACCTGACGCGCCGCCTCCAAGCGCGTCGGCGCGCATTCGACCAGCCATTGCGGTTCGGGCGTCACGCCGGCTTCGGTCAATGCGTGGCGATAGCCCTCGCGTCGCTGCCGGCATGAACTGGAATCGCGATGCCCGCCGAAAAAAGCAATGCGCCGGTGACCACGTTGCAGCAGATGTCCAGTCGCCAGTTTCGCGCCGCTGACATTGTCCAGTGCGAGGAAATCCCAGCAGGCATCGGGCAATTCGCGGTTGAACACCAGCACCGGCGTGCGCGCGCCGACGAGCGTGCGCAGTTGTGCGCCGTCGCTGCCTTCGGCCGGCGACAAGATAATGCCGGCCGGATCGTGCTCCAGCAGTGAGGTGAGCACCGCGCGCTGGCGCTCCACCGATTCGCCGGTGCTGCCGAGCAGGGTGACGTAACCGGATCCGGCGAGCGCCTCGTCGACGCCGCTGGCGAACTCGGCGAAGAACGGATTCGACAGGTCGTTGATCACCAGCGCGACGCTGGTCGAGACGTTGCGCCGCAGGTTGGCCGCGCCGCGATGGTAGACATAGCCCTGGCGCTTCAGTTCGGTCTCGACCCTGGCGCGGGTGTCGCCATGCACCAGCGGGCTGCCGCGCAGCACCAGTGACACGGTCGCACGCGACACGCCGCTGCCCCGGGCGACGTCGCTCAAGGTGATGCGGCGCCGCGCGGGCGGGGCGATGCTCATGCGGCGGTCCGGGTGGGGGCCAATGGTGGAATCACGGCTGGAACCAGTTTGGATCGATCTAAATTCGGTCAATCCTGCCATAGCCACCGGCAAACGCATTTTGCAGTGCAGCATTGGCCAGTGGCCACGCCGGTGGTAGCGTTGGTCGAATTAGCACGATCCAAAACGGCGACCCCGGGTCGTCCTCGGGAGGCAGGCGATGGGCAGGCGACGCAATGGGCGGTGGATGACGATGGCTGGGGCGTTGCTGGGCAGCGGGATGCTCATGGGCACGGCGCTCGGCGCAACGTCGGCTTCACACACCGATGCGTACTCCGCGGTTGATCCCTTCATCGGCACCGGCGGCGAGGGCCATACCTTTCCCGGCGCCGTGGTGCCGTTCGGGATGATCCAGCTCAGCCCCGACACCCGGATCCAGCCGCGCAAGCTGGCCTACGGCTGGGCTGCGGGCTACCGCCACGACGACCACACCATCGTCGGCTTCTCGCACACGCACTTCTCCGGCACCGGCCATTCCGACCTCGGCGACGTGCTGCTGATGCCGATCGCAGGCGTGGTCAAGCTCGAGCGCGGCGATCCCGACAAACCGGGCAGTGGCTACACGTCGCGCTTCTCGCACGACAACGAAATCGCGCAGCCCGGCTACTACGCCGTCACCCTCGACGATTACGGCGTGCGTGCCGAACTCACCGCCAGCGAGCGCGTTGGCGTGCATCGCTACACCTTCCCGAAAGGCAAGCCGGCGCATGTGCTGGTCGACCTGCGCACCAGCCTCTACGACTATCCGGGCAAGGTGCTGTGGTCGCGACTGCGCCTGCGCGGCGACGGCACCGTCACCGGCTTCCGCGAGACGCGCGGCTGGGCGCCGGGACGACAACTGTACTTCGCGATGCGCTTCTCGCGCCCGATCAGTGGCCACCAGCTCCACGACACCGAACAGGACCTCCTCTACACCGGCTTCCCGCCGCCGGCACACGACGATCCCCCGCAACGCGCGCAGGTCGAAGGCCGCCAACTGGTCGGCGCGTTCGACTTCGCCGATGCGCCCGGCGCGCAATTGCTGGTCAAGGTCGCGATCTCGCCGGTC
>JAQGOI010000129.1 GCA_028293685.1 Lysobacteraceae bacterium
CATTGCCGAGGTTTTGCCATGAAGGTCCTGTCCTCCCTGAAGTCGGCGAAGACCCGTCACCGCGACTGCAAGGTGGTTCGTCGCCGTGGCAAGGTATTCGTGATCTGCAAGTCCAACCCGCGTTTCAAGGCGCGCCAGCGCTGAGCCGATATTGTCAGGGTTGCGCGTGATCAAGGCCGCAGCAATGCGGCCTTTTTTATTCTGGAGCTCCCGGCGGCGGGCATACTGGCTCGCCGGCCTGGCGATCTGTTAAAAGGCAAGGGTCGTTTGCCCACCTCGAGGAGTCGCGCCATGACTGTCCGCTTTCGTGCACTGCCGTTGCTCGCTTTGTTGGCGCTCGCTTCAGCCGCGTCGGCCGAGACCCTGCTGGTGGATCGTGTCCAGCAGGAGCAGAAAGGGGCGATGCCAAGCCGGGGCATGTCCATGAGCCAGGTGCAGGCCCGCTTCGGAGCTCCCAGCGATCGCCTGGATCCGCGCGGCGGCCAGAAACACCAATGGCCGACCATCAACCGGTGGAGCTATCCGGGGTTCGTCGTCTACTTCGAAAAGAGCAGGGTCATCGATGCCGTCGCCAACCGGGTCGATGCCGAAGAGATCGGCCCGAAGCCGGCGATTCGATGAGCCAGCGGTTTCGTCGACGATGATCGACGACCTGCGGTTTCCCGCGGAGTGGGAACAACAGTCCGCCATCCTGATCGCCTGGCCCCACGCCGGAACCGACTGGCACGACCGTCTGGCTGAGGTGGAGGAGGCCTACATCGCCCTGGTGGCGGCAATCACCCGATTCGAACCGGTGCTCGTCTGTGTGGCCGATGACGACGTCCAGGCCTATGCGCGTGCCAGGCTGGCGTCCGCACGGGTCGACATGAGCTGCGTGGGTTTCGTCGAAGTTCCGTATGACGACACCTGGTTGCGCGACACGGGACCGCTGACATTGCGTGCTTCCGACGGTTTTCGCCTGCTCGACTTCCGTTTCACCGGATGGGGCGGCAAGTACGGGGCGAGCCAGGATGACGATCTGGTCCGCAACTTGGACGAAGCAAAGCTGTTTGCGAACAGTACGCGCCAACCCATTGATTTTGCGCTGGAAGGTGGCGCAATAGAAACCGATGGCCGAGGCGTGCTGATGACGACATGGCGATGCCTGCACGAGCGCCATCCGCGCGTCGACCGCGAGACCCTGGGCCATCTTCTGTGTGGTTGGCTGCACCAGGAGCGCGTCCTATGGCTGGACCACGGGTTTCTCGAAGGTGACGACACTGACGCCCACATCGACACCCTCGCCCGCTTTGCGAGCGAAGACGCGATCGTGTTCCAGCAGTGCGACGACCGGTCCGACGTGCATTACGCGGAGCTGTCGGCGATGGCTGCGGAGCTGGCGGCATTTCGAACACGCGATGGCCGACCTTACCGACTGTTCCCCTTGCCTTGGCCGAAGCCAATCCTGGACGGAGATCGCCGGCTGGCCGCGAGCTATGCGAACTTCCTCATCGTCAACGGCGCGGTGTTGATGCCGGCCTACGACGATCCTGCCGATGAACCAGCCCGCGCCGTGCTGGCGACGGCTTTTCCGACGCGCGAAATCGTGACGGTGCCCTGCCGGCCGTTGATCTGGCAGAACGGCAGCCTGCATTGCCTGACGATGCAACTGCCCCAAGGAGTCGTGTGATGGCGGTATCGGACAACCTGCTCGTCGCGCTCGTACAGGAGCGCAACCAGGGCGCTGCGGAAGCCAACCTGTCGCTGATCGAGCAACGTGTCGCGGAAGCCGCAGCGCGCGGCGCACGACTGGTCCTCCTGCAGGAGCTGCACAACGCCGCCTATTTCTGCCAGCACCAGAACGTGCGGGAGTTCGAGCAGGCAGAAGCCATTCCCGGACCCAGCACGGAGCGACTCGGTCGGCTGGCCAAGGCGCATGGCGTGGTCATCGTCGGCTCGCTGTTCGAACGGCGCGGCGCCGGGCTGTATCACAACACCGCGGTGGTGTTCGAAACCGACGGATCGATCGCCGGCAAGTACCGCAAGATGCACATTCCCGACGATCCCGGCTTCAACGAGAAGTTCTACTTCACCCCGGGTGATCTGGGCTTCCACCCGATCGACACCTCGGTTGGGCGCCTGGGCGTGCTTGTGTGCTGGGACCAGTGGTATCCGGAAGGCGCGCGGTTGATGGCGCTGGCGGGCGCCGACATGCTGCTGTATCCAACGGCGATCGGATGGGATCCGGATGACGACCAGGCCGAGAAGGATCGCCAACGCAACGCATGGATCCTCAGCCATCGCGGCCATGCCGTCGCCAACGGCCTGCCGGTGCTCAGCTGCAACCGTATTGGCCACGAACCCTCGCCCATCGGCGCGTCCGGCATCGATTTCTGGGGTTCCAGCCACGTACTGGGGCCGCAGGGCGAGATCCTGGCCGAAGCCGGAACCAGCGCGCCCGAACTGCTGATGGCCGAGGTGGACATGCAGCGCAGCGAACACGTCCGACGTATCTGGCCATTCCTGCGGGATCGCCGCATCGACGCCTATGGCGACCTGCTCAAGCGCTACCGGGACTGACGCCTGAATAAAACGAACGGTCGTGCTAATGTAATCGCATGTCCGCCGTCATCAACCACCGAAAGGGCGCCGTCACGCGCGAAGCGATCATCGATCGCGCGTACCTGATGGCCTGCTCCGCCGGCCTGGACCAGCTGTCGATCGGCTCGCTGGCGCAAGCCGTCCACATGTCCAAGAGCGGCGTGTTTGCCCACTTTGGTTCGCGCGAGGGGTTGCAGCTGGCCGTGATCGAGTCGGCGGGCTTGCGTTTTGGCAACCATGTGCTGGTCCCTGCGTTGGCGATGCCCCGCGGATTGCCTCGGCTGCGGGCCATCGTCGATCGCTGGTGCGACTGGGTCCGCCACACCAGCGATGGCGGCTGCCTATACCTGGCCGCTGTCAGCGAATTCGACGACCGACCCGGTCCCATCCGCGAGTGTCTGCTCCAGCACGAAACCCGTTGGCGCCACGAGCTGGCCCGGGCCATCCAGCTCACGATCGACGTCGGCGAACTACACGCCGATACGGACCCGCAGCAGCTGGCATTCGAGATCTACAGCCTGGCGTTGATCGTCCACCACGATTCCGGCTTGTTCGGATACGAGCCCGCACGGGAGCGTGGCCTGCGCGCGTTCGAGCGGCTGATCCGGTCGTATTCACCGACGCGGTAGCAACCCCTGGTTATCGGAGCCACTGTCATGGGCCACCTGTTGAAACGAATCAGCACGATCGTTCGCAATGCGGCCACGCTCGGTGCGTTGCGCCTCACGTTCCGGTTCGAGAGCCTCCTCGCGCCCGACGCCGCGATCCGCCGCGCTGGACGCATCTTCTGCACACCATTCGCATCGTCCCGCAGTCGCGCCCTGCACGCCCGGCTGGATGGCGCCTGCGAAACGACCCTCGTCATCGGTGGCTTGCCCATCGAGATCTACACCTGGGGCGATCCGTCGATACAGCCGTACGTGTTGTTCGCGCACGGTTGGTACAGCCACTGCACGCGCATCCAGTCATGGGTCGCGCCGCTACGCGATGCCGGTTATGCGCTCGTGGCTTTCGATCAGGCCGGCCACGGCAAGAGTGGCGGAAGGCTCGCTACCCTGCCCGGCTTCACGGATCTGCTGATGGACATCGGGCGACGCCACGGCCCGGCCGCTGCGGTGATCGGCCACTCGCTCGGAGGCGCCGCGACGGCAGCCGCGCTTGTTCGGGGACTCGATGCGCAGCGCGCGATCCTGATCGCACCGGCCGCCGATCCGGTGGATGCCGCATTCCGCTTCGCGCGTTTCGTCGGTCTCCCGGGGTATCTGTGCAGGCGCATGATTGCCGGCTTCGAGCAGCGCATCGGCATTCCGTTCGCGGACTTCCAGGCGCATCGCAACGCACCGCGCATCGCGCGCCCGGCGTTGATCGTGCATGACGTGGGCGATCGCGAAGTGCCCTGGGCCGAAGGCGAGCGCTACGCGCGCTTCTGGGCGGATTCGCGCCTGATGAGCACGCAGGGCCTGGGGCACAACCGCATCGCTGATGATGCGGGAGTCATTACAGCCTGCGTGCGCTTCCTGAGTGGCGAAGCGGTGGGCGAGCGTGTCGTGTCTTCCCGCAATCTTCCTTACGGTTTCGCCTGATCTTTGCCGGCGCATGCGCTGACGGCTTATCCTGCGCGCCCGATGCGGCAACGCCTGCTGCTCTGGCCACCGTGGCCCCGATGAACCTCGATTCCGACATGCCGGCAATCGCCATTGCCGATCAGCCCACCGTGATCGTCGAACGCGACGGTGTGCGCTACACCCTGCTGGGGACAGCGCATGTCTCACACGCCAGCGTTGCGGCGGTCCGTGATGCGATCGCCAGCGGCCGGTTCGACCAGATCGCCGTTGAACTCGATCCCCAACGCCTGCAGGCGCTGACCGATCCCGAAGCACTTGCTCAACTCGATCTGGTCAAGGTGTTGCGTGAGGGCAAGACCGCGGTGTTCGCCGCCAATCTCGCACTGGCCGGCTACCAGCGACGCCTTGCCGAAAAGCTCGGTATCGAGCCGGGTGCGGAGCTGAAAGTCGCTGCGGAAGAGGCCAAGTCGCTGAACCTGCCGTTGCATCTGATCGATCGCGATGTCGGCCTGACGTTCCGTCGCGCCATGCGTCGTCTGGGCTGGTGGGGTCGCGCGAAAATCGGCGCTGGATTGATCACCAGCATGTTCGTCGGCGAGGAAATCGATGAAGCACAGATCGAACGCCTCAAGGAAGGCGACATGCTGGAATCGGCGTTCAGCGAATTCGCAACGGAAACCCCGGCGCTATACGAAACCATCATCGCCGAGCGCGACCGCTACATGGCGGCGCGCCTGCGTGAGTCGACCGGCGGCGCTCGCGAGGTCCTTGCTGTCGTTGGTGCCGGCCATCTCAAGGGACTGGCGCATCACCTGCGTGAGGACAACGAAGCGCCTGAACGGATTCGCGCGCAGCTGGAACATGTTCCGAAAAAGTCGGCGGTTCCCTGGTTCACGCTGGCCATTACCACGCTGATCGTCAGCAGCCTCGGCTACG
>JAQGOI010000154.1 GCA_028293685.1 Lysobacteraceae bacterium
CAAAGCTTTGCTGCCACGAGCACCGTGTCGTCGACGCTGCCGTCCGCGCGCGGCGGCGTGCACAGGACGACTTCTTCGCAACCGGCCAGACGCGCCGGCACGCCGAGCATCAGCGCGGTCGAGAGTAGCGGCGCGCTTCCCGCCGGTACATACAGCCCGACCCGGTCGATCGGCCTCAGGATGCGTTCGCACTTCACGCCTGGAGCCGTGTCGACTGCGTATTCGCGAGTCATCCCGGCTTTGTGGAAATCCTCGATTCGCGTCGTCGCGGCGACCATCGCCGCACGCAGAAGCGGATCGATACGACGCTCGGCTTCGATGAAGTCGGCCTCAGGTATCGCGAATGCGTGCAGCACGACGCTGTCGAAACGTCGCGTCAAATCCCGTAGCGCCATATCGCCATGCGCGCGAACCTGCGCCAGGACATGGGCGACGTCCGCGGTGATCTCCGCACTGCGCGCCCGCGTAGGCCGCGTCAGGAGCAGGGCCCGCGTCGGTTTGTCGAGGGCGGCCCAGTTGAACGCGCGCGGAAGCGTTACTTCGCTGGAAACCGGAGTCGGAAGCGGGATGCTCATGCGAGCATCTGCTCCACCGGCAGCACCAGCAATCCGCGCGCTCCGGCGCGCTTCATGTCTTCCAGGCGCTGCCACGTCATTGCTGTCCGGCACAGCGCCTGCAGCGAGACTTCCTCACTGCGACCCTCGATCGTGGTGACGGTCGGAGGATCGGTATCGGTCAGGAACTTCATGATGTCCGGCAGCGCGCTGCGACGTGCCTGGAACAGCAGCAGCTTGCTTGCCCTGAGACTCAGCACGCCATCGAGTCGGCGCAGGAACATCGACGCCAGGCCGGCACGCGCATCCACAAACGGTTTCACCGGCCCCACCAGTACCGCCTCGCTCTCCAGGATGACCGCCACTTCCTTGAGCTGGTTGGCGACCAGCGTCGCCCCCGACGACACCAGGTCACAGATGCTTTCGGCCTTGCCGAGTCGTGGCGCGATTTCCACCGAGCCGGAAAGGATCACGGGTTCCGCATGCACCTTCTGCTCGCGTAACCAGCGAGCGAGCAAGTGGGGATAGCTGGTGGCTATGCGCGTCCCGGACAACCGTTCGTTTCCGATCCAGTCCCACTCGTTCGGCACTGCGAGCGACAGGCGACAGCGCCCGAAGCCAAGTGTCTTCAGGACTGCGTACACCTCTTCCTTGCCGCTCGCCTCGCGTTCGGCGGCCTGCTCGTCAAGGACATTACGACCGACGATGCCAAGATCGCAGATGCCCTCGGCAATCAGCCCGGGAATGTCATCGTCGCGCACCAGCAACAGATCGATCGGAAGCGACTCGCCGTAGCAGAACAGGCGGTCGCGACTCTCGCGGAAGCTCAATCCGGCGCGTGCCAGCAGGTCGCGCGCCGGGTCGGACAGGCGACCGGATTTCTGGATGGCAATTCGTAAGCGGTCGTGCGTCCGCATGACGCGGCATCCTTGTGGAAAATGGTTCGATGGGTCAGACAGACGCGTCGTTGGGGTCTGGCAGAACCCGTTCCGCGGCGAGTCGATAACCACCTGAGCCCAAGCCGAGGCAGCGCGCAATGCGGCCGACCGTCGTGACGCTGACGCCGGTATGGTCGTGAATCTCGCGGTACGCCATCCCTTCCAGCAGCAGGGGAACAACGCGCCAGCGATCGGCAAAGGCTTCCAGCTCGGCCGGCGTGCACAAATCCTCGAGGAATGCGCGCAGTTCGCCCGCACTGCGCATGGCGAGCATTGCCTCGATCAGCCGGGTCAACGGCTCCGAGCGATCTGGGCCGACCGCCCCGGAGAAGATGTCTTTTCGTTTCATTCCCATAATGTAACAGCACGCTATTACATTAATCAACCAGCCTTACCTGAGGTCCAAGCCCGAAACCGAGCTGCCGGACCTCTAAACCGCCGGTGTGACGCCGCACTGATACCGCCACCCTCGCAGTGCCTTTCGCTTTGGAACCCGTCTGTGCGGCGACGGGCATAGAGGAGGACTTGGCATGCCAGGTCGCGTGCGCGCGAGTGGTCATGCGCAGATCGATAGCGGTGCTTTTCAACTCTCTTCGGACAACGCCGGACGAGCGAAAGGCGAAGCCGCTTTTCCCGGCTTCGACTACCTTGCCCAAGCGAGCTGGGTCCGCTAAGCGGCCTGGCGATTGAGCTGGTACCAGTCGACGTTGCGCGTGATCAGCATGATCGCGGCAAGAATGACAAACAGCAGCCCGGCGCCGAGCACCAGGGCGTTGTCCTCCGAAATCAGGAGGCCGTACAACGCGGCGTAGAGCACGCTGAGCATGGCGGCAAATGCAATACCACGTCTCGCGCTGCGCAGGACGGCGCTCAGGTAGACGCCGAGCAGTCCAATGCAGGCGACGCTGGAAATGACATAGGCGACACCGAATTCGATGTGCTCACTGAGGCTGACCAGCAGCAGGAAGAAGATCGCCAGCGCGAGCCCGACAAGACCGTATTGGATGGGGTGGATCGGCAACTGCTTGATCAGCTCGAACATGAAGAACCCGATGAAGGTCAGCAGTACGAAGAGCAGCCCGTATTTGCTCGCCCGATCGGCCTGCGTGTAGACGTTGACTGGGTCGACCAGCGACAGTCCGACGGCATCGAGCCCCGGTGTGTTCTGGTTCGCGTCCTGGCCAACCATCGGTGTCGCCGGCAATGTCCTGCCATCGCGGTATTGCCGCTGGGCATTTGTCGCAAGCGAAGACACTTCCCAGTTCGCGGTGAATCCCTTCTCGCTTACCGATCGGCTGCGTGGCAGGAAACTGCCGGTGAACTGCGGATGCGGCCAGCTGGATTCGATCGAAAACCGGTTGCTCCTGGCAAGCGGCACGAGTGCCAGCGATTCGGTGCCTGCGAGTACAAAATCCAGCTGCGTATCGAGCCGGATCGGCTGCCCGGCGGCGGGCACCGCCAGGCGCGCATGGATCCCCTGCCCGTCGCGGGTGCCCTGCTCGATCAGCCGAACGATGCCGTTGGCGACTAGCCTGGGCGACCCGACCAGGCCGCGTACGTCGGCGACACCGTAATCGAGCCAGGGCTCGCCGATCCTGCGGGATTGCGTCGCGCTGGTGTCGGCCGGCACCATCGCCTCGAAGCGGGCGCGGGTCACGCCTTTCAACTCATAGACGCGGACCTTGTGCAGACCTCGCCTGCGAAGGTCGGGCTGCAGATGCCCTGAAGTCTCAAGCGTCTCCGGAAAGAATGTCCAGGCCCCGGACTGCTCGCGAAACCCCTTCTTGACCGTTCCCTGCGCGTCCCTTTCTTCGGTCGCCACAACCTCAACGTAAGGCACGACGAGCACTGGACCGGCGAGAGCCTGTGGGCCGGCATAGCTGCGGGCGATGTCCGCAACGGCCTGTTGCCGTTAGGACTGTCGCTCCTGGATGGTGCTGCGGATCATCGACAACGGAATCACGATGGCCAAAGTCATCACGAGCACGAGCAACATCTTCAGTGAAAGGCGCATGGCGGGACTCTTGTCGTGGGTTCGATGACAAGGCTGCCGGTTGGCGGTGTCGCAACGATGGCCCCACGGTGAAGCGGGTATGAAGTCGATCCTTCAGGCGTTCGGAATGAAGAGCTCGGCGACGACACCCCCGCCTTCGCGGCCGCGCAGACAGGCTCGACCGTTGTGGAGGTTTGCGACCTCACGGACGAACGGCAACCCCAGCCCGGAACTTCGCTCACCGTTCCGCGGCCTCGGCAGCGAATAGAAGCGCTCGAAGACGCGCTCGACCGCGTAGTCGGGGATGCCGGGCCCGCGGTCAGCGACGGCGATGCAGACCTGCCCGTCGACGGCGTTGGCAACGAGTTCGATGACAGATCCGGCCGGGGCAAAAGCGGCAGCATTGTCGACATAGTTATGGAGCGCTTGCCGCAACAGAAAACGATCGCCCATTACCACCAGGTCCATCGACGGCTGTGTCATCGCCAGGTCGATACCGTGGGCACGCAACATTGGCGAGCTGCTCCCGGCAACCTCGGCCAGCAGGGTCGAAACGGCAATCGGTTCCTTCGCCTGGAGCCATCCTCGCTGTTCAACCGCCGCGAGGGCGAGCAGCTTGTCGATCATCTGGTTGAGCCGCGCGCTCTGGCTCTGCACATTGTGCGCAAAGCGCAGACGCTCGGATTCGGGAAGCGGTTCCTGCAGCAGTTCCGCGGCACCACGAATCGCGGCCAGGGGGCCTTTCATCTCGTGGGTCAATGCCTGTACGTAGCCTTCGACGTACTCCTTGCCATCGAGTTTGTGGCGCATCGTTTCCAGCGCGCGTCCGAGATCTCCGATTTCATCGCGCCTGCGCGGCGGTGGTGGCACCCGCTCACCTGCGGTCACTGCGCGTGCGTACGTGTTGAGTCGACCGATCCCGCGGGCCAGCCACACCGTCATCGCCAGGCCTATCAACGCTGCAAGCGCCAACAACACGCCTCCCTTGCGCAGTATCTGCTGCTGGCTGGCGACGATGAAGGGTTCTGTCGTCCTGTTCGGGTTGGCGACCGTCAACACGCCGATGATCTTTCCGCCGTGGTCGAAAATGGGAGCAGCGACATGCATGACGGTGTTGGTGCCGTCGCCTGGCGTTTCGACACTGGAGCGGGCGCCGTATCCGCCGCGCAATGTCCGGTACACATTGTTCCAGCGCGAGTAGTCGCGGCCCAGGTCCACGCCTTGCGAGTCGTAGACAACGACGCCACGGGCATCGGTGACGTAGATGCGGTAGCCAAGGCGATCCTTGCGAAAGCTCCAGACGGTCGCGCCCAGATGCCGCCGTTTCGCGGCCTCGACTTCGCGCGCGAAGCGTCCGTCTGCCATGTGCCCGGCACCCAGGTCATCGGCGGCAAGCTGTGCGAGCACCGCCGCCGTATCGGCAAGGCTCGACTCCATGGCCTGTCGCACGCCTGGCTTCACCTCGTCGACAAATACGCGCATCACGAAAAACGCAGCAACACCGACAATGAGGAAGACGCCCAGAAACATGCGCAGGCCAAGGCGCATTTCAGACGACGACCGAGTAGCCGAGCCCGCGGTGGGTCTGGATCGGATCGACGTCCGACGCGATGTGGCGCAACTTCGCGCGCAAAGTCTTGATGTGGGTGTCGACAGTGCGATCGCCGCTATCGCCATTGTCCTGCCAGGCGCGGTCCATCAGCTGTGCGCGACTCATGATGGCGCCAGGCCGATGCAGCAGTGCGGCGAGCAGTGCAAATTCGTAACGCGTCAGATCCAGCAGCTGCCCGCGGTACTGGATGCGATGACCGTCAATGTCGACCTCGAAGGTGCCCACCTGCCGCCAATGCTGGTGGGCGATGCCATGTGGTCGACGCAGACGCGCGCGCACGCGTGCGGCGAGCTCACGCGGCGAAAATGGCTTGGCGACGTAGTCGTCCGCACCCAGTTCCAGCCCAAGCACGCGATCGACCTCGTCTGCACGTGCCGTCAGGAAAAGCACAGGCACGTCGCTGAAGCGCCGCAGTTCCCGGCACACGTCGAATCCGCTGATGTCCGGAAGTCCGACGTCAAGGATGACGATGTCGACGCCGCCATTGCGGACCTTTGGCAGGACGTCCCCGCCGAGCAGGCAATGCTCGACATCGATCCCTTCGCTGCGCAGGGCATACATCACCGCGTCCGCGATGGCGACCTCATCCTCTGCTATCAGGACCTTTGGCATGGCATCAGCATAGCCGGTCGAGTGAGCCATCAAACGGCACCAGGACGACTTCCTACGGTGCAACCGGCAACCAGACCTCGACTTCATGGGTGACGCGATCGTCGCGAAGCGGGATCAGGAAGTCTTCCCGCACGACGCCATCCATCGACAGCTGGCGCTCGCCCCGCTTGCTCTGCTTGAGCGTGATCCGGTACACCGTATTGCGATAGCGATATCGCACCGCATAGCCGGGCCACTCTGCAGGGATGCACGGCGTGAGCCGGAGTGTGTCGCCTTCCAGATGCAAGCCGAGCAACGATTCGACGATCAGCCGGTACATCCAGCCTGCCGAGCCGGTGTACCAGGTCCATCCGCCGCGGCCGACGTGCGGGGCCACGGCGTAGACATCGGCCGCAGCGACATAAGGTTCGACCTTGTAGGTTTCGACAGCAGCAGGATGGAGCGCGTGGTTGATCGGATTGATCAGGCGCATCAGTTCCCATGCCCTTTGCCGGTCGCCAAGCGCTGCGAAAGCCATGGTCGCCCAGATCGCCGCATGCGTGTATTGCCCGCCGTTTTCGCGAACGCCCGGAACATAGCCGCGGATGTAGCCGGGATCCTCGCCCGATTTGTCGAACGGTGGATCGAGCAGGCGGATGAGCCCCGCCTCGCGGCTGACCAGGTGTTGATCCAGCGATGCCATTGCCTGGCGCGTGCGCGCGGGATCGCCCGCCCCGGACAATACCGACCAGCTTTGCGCGATCGAGTCGATGGTGCATTCGACGCTCGCCTTCGACCCCAGCGGCGCGCCATCATCGAACCACGCGCGCCGATACCACTCGCCATCCCAGCCGTGCAGTTCGAGGTTCGCGCGCAGCTGCTCGGCGGAGGTGGTGCAGCGGTCGGCAAACACGGCATCCCCGCGCAGCCGGGCGATGGCACCGAAGCGCGTCAGCCCGTCGAACAGGAAGAAACCAAGCCAGACGCTCTCGCCGCGACCAGCGGCACCGACGCGATTCATGCCGTCGTTCCAGTCGCCCGAGCCCATCAGCGGCAACCCGCGCTCGCCAAGCAGTTTCAGCCCCCGTTCCAGGCTGCGTACGCAGTGCCTGTACAGCGAATCGCGTTGCCGCGAACGCGTCGGCAGGTCGTAATAGGACTCCTCGTCCGGATTGAGAGGACGTCCCTCGACGTAGGGGACGACCTCATCCAGAACGGCACGGTCCTGCGTGGTCTCCACGTAGCGGCAGGTCGCCAGCGGCAACCACAGGAAATCGTCGGAACAATGCGTGCGCACGCCCCGGTCCAGCGGCGGATGCCACCAGTGCTGGACGTCGCCTTCGGGAAACTGATGCGCTGCACTCAACAGCAGATGCGTGCGCAGGCGATCGGGCTGCGCGTGCACCATTGCCATGGCGTCCTGCAACTGATCGCGGAATCCGAATGCGCCGCCCGACTGGTAATAGCCGCTGCGGGCGAGATAACGGCAGGCGATGGTCTGGTACAGCAGCCAACCGTTGGCCAGCACATCGATACCGGGATCGGGCGTTTCGATCTGCACCGAGCCCAAGGTGCGCAGCCAGTCGATGCGCACGGTATCGAGCGCATCATGCGCGGCACCGACACCGCGGTTGCGTGCCGCCAGTTGCATGGCATCGTCGTGGTCCTGTCCCATCCCCAGGCGAAACACCACTTCAGCCGGCTCTCCAGGCGGCAAGGCCAGGCTCAACTGGATCGCAGCGCACGGGTCGAGCCCGGCACCGACCTTGCCCGACAGTCTCTCGCGCAACAATGCTTCCGGTGCGCGCAGGCTGCCGTTGCGACCGAGGAACTCGACCCGATCCCCGGTGAAGGTGCGCTCCGTCAGCGGCACGTTGGCATCGGCATCGAGAAAACAGACACGCCCTTCGAACTCGGTGTTGTACGCATTGCGTGCGGTGATGGCGCCGGTGTTTTCTTCCGCTTCTGTGACGACATGCATCTGTGTCTTGGCGCGCAGGTCGCCGAGCACCCACTCGACGTAGCCGGTGACGGAAATCCGGCGTTCGCGTCCCGACAGGTTGTGGAGTTTCAGCACCGAGAACTTCACCGCGTCCTTCAGGGCGACGTATACCCAGAGCTCGCTCGAGATGCCGTCCTGGATGTGTTCGAACACGCTGTAACCGAAGCCGTGGCGGATGCGGTAATCGCCCTCTCCCCGGACGGGCAACGGAGACGGCGACCAGATCTTTCCGGTTTCTTCATCGCGCAGGTAGATCGCTTCGCCACAACTGTCGGTCACCGGGTCGTTGTGCCAGGGCGACAGCCGGAATTCGTGCGCGTTTTCCCCCCAGCTATAGGCGGAACCGCTTTCGCTCACCACGCAACCGAAGTTGGCATTGGCAATCACGTTTGACCACGGTGCCGGCGTGTTGTCATCGCGCCCCAGCCTGACCTGGTACTCGCGACCATCGCGGGAGAATCCGCCGCGACCGTTGTCGAAGATCAGGATGTCGTCGGCTGCCTCGAAAGGCCACGGATCGTGCGCGCCTGGATCGACGACGCCAACGGTTGTCAGTGACCATGGCTCGGAAGGCGCGCCTCCCGGTACAAGCAGAGGAATCTCCGGCGCAACCGGCAGCCTTCGCCCGACCTGGTCGGCCAGTTTTCCCTGGGTGTCGCTGACGATGACGCGTGCCACCGACTGCAACAGCACGCGGTCGTCGTAGGAGATCTGCTGCGCGGGTCGCACGAAGATCCCGCCGGGCTTGTCGATCACGTTGGCATCCACGCCGGCGGCGATCAGCCCCATGATCTGGTCCTGCAGCAGTTGCCGATAGCCCGCCTGGTCCTCGTTCCAGATAACCAGGTCCACCGCGAGGCCCTTGAGCCGCCAATACGCGTGCGCCTGCACCATCTGCCGCACGAGATCGATATTGGCGACATCCGCGATCGTGAGCAGAACGATCGGGAGATCCCCGGAGATCGACTGCCCCCAGAGCCCCGACTGGCCGCGCCGATTCTGCAACAGGATGGACGGACTCGCACGCATCGACGGATGCGCAAACAGGACCAGCCCGGCAAGGCGTTCATACAACTGTGCGTCGGCCTGCGTGGCGTTGATCTGACGCCGGACAACCTGGCTGTGCGTCCATGCCAGATCGAACACGCGATCGGCCATGCGCCGATCGCGGTACTTGTCGATCAGGCCATCGCATTCCTCCCGCGTGCCGCAGGCCCCCGTCACCATGTCGATGATGGCCGTCTGCTCGGGCGCCAGGAGGATCCTGGTTCGCACGGCGACGACCGGATCCAGCACCGATCCCTGCGAACCGGACAGCGCCGCAGGCCCGGTCATTGCTTCGGGATTGGCGAGCGTCCTGCCGCGACCGATGAATCGCGCGCGATCGCATTCGTAGGTGACACCTTGTGACTCGGCGTCGTGAACGGCCATCTGGTGGAACATCCACGGCGGCGTTTCGTCCTTGCCGCGCGCGCGACGCGTGCACACGATGGCCTGCTTCGGGCCGACGATTTCGGTTTGCACGAACAGGTTGCTGAAGGCCGGGTGGACTTCGTCGGAAATCCCGGATGCCAGTACGACTTCGGCGTAGCTGGTGATTTCGATGACGCGCGCCGAGCGGCCGCGGTTGGTGATGCGCAGCCGACGCAGCTCGATGTCGTCCTCGGCGGACACGGCAATCTCGGTATGCATCTCGAAGCCGCGCTTGCGGCCACGGAATTCGACCTTGGCGTCGGAGAAGATGGCTTCGTAGCCGTCGACAATGGCAACAGTCGGCTGGCGCGACGTCGACCAGAATTCGCCACTGGCGACATCGCGCAGGTAACAGAAGTTGCCCCACGCATCGCGCGTTGCATCCTCGCGCCAACGCGTCACCGCCATGTCGCGCAAGCGGCTGTACCCGCCGCCGGCGCTGGTCAGCATCGTGTGGTAGCGCCCGTTCGACAGCATCTGCACGGCAGGCCGCCCGACGCCGGCGGAAGTGAAGATGCGAAGCTGCATTTCTTCCTGTTCGGTCGCCAGCGTCGCACCCGCTACTTCGGCGGCATGCGGATGGAATGTCGCCGTTCGTGGCACGCGTTCCTGAAGCAGGAGCAAGGTCGCCTGGAACTCCGGGTCGGAAACGAAACGCCGCTGCATCGGTTGGTCGTGAAGCAGGTAGTCCAGCGACAGCAGGCCCATTCCCTGGTGGTGCGCCATGAACGAACGGACCACCGCCAGGCGCTGTCCGCGTGGCACGCGGGCAGGCGTGTAGTCGATGGCCTCGTACAGACCGAAGCGGCCGCCGAATCCGGCTTCGGACATCCGCTGCAGGTTTTCGCAGGCGCGTTGTGGCGCCACCATCAAGGCCAGCATGCTGGCGTACGGTGCGATCACCAGATCCTGCGCAAGTCCGCGCCGCAGACCGAGACCAGGCACGCCGAACGCGCGGTACTGATAGTTCATCCGGGCGTCGACGGTGTTGTACCCCGACTCCGAAATACCCCAGGGCACATCGCGCTGCCGGCCGTATTCGATCTGGCGCTCGACTGAAGCCTTTGCCGTCTGGTCCAGCAGCGTGCCCTCGTAGCTGGGCATGACCAGTTGCGGCATCAGGTATTCGAACATCGAACCGGACCAGGACAACAGCGTCGGCTCACCGTCGACGTCGGTCAGCAAACGGCCGAGCGCGAACCACGACTCCTGCGGAAGCTGTCCCTGTGCAATGGCGATAAAGCTGCACAGTCTGGCCTCTGAAGCCAGCAGGTCGTAGAAGCCGGCATCCATGCGTCGATCGTCGACGTTGTAGCCGATCGACAGCAGGTGCCGGGTGCGGTCGTACAGAAACTGAAAATCCATCCGCGCGTACTGGGCCGTCGATTGCGCGAGCTGCTCGAGCTCGGCAATGCGTGCGCTCGCGGCCACGTTCGTAGCCTGGCAGTCAGCCGTTGCAATCCCGGCGTCGGCAAACCACGCGCAGGCAGGATCGGCGAGGTCCCGCAGGGTCGGAATGCCGTGTGCCTGATGAGTGGTGTGGATGTTCGCCACCCACGGCATGAGCGACAGCGTGTCATCCAGACAGGCATCGGCTTGCGTGCGCAGCGCCGCGATCCAGAACTGCACATCTTCGGGCGCCGTCGCCAACGACTGTTCAAGCGCCTTGACGCGCTCGCCGATCGCGAGCTGCTGCGCGTGCGCACCGGACAGCGACGGATGCGAGGATTCGATCGCCAGATCGAGCACCGAACGCAGATCGGCGGCATCAATGGCCGATGCGGATGTCTCGACGAGGACATCCAGTGTGTCGCGAAGGCCGCAAAAGGCGGTCGTTTGAAAGACAGGCTGGTCGATAAGCTCCAGCAAACCCCGTCGCAGCGTCAACAGGTGCCCGGCAAGATTGCCGCTGTCGACGGTGGAGACATATCGCGGCGCCAGAGGCAGCAGCGTCTCGGTGTCGTACCAGTTGAAGAAGTGCCCGTTGTAGCGTGGCAGGGACTCCATGGTGCGCAGGGTATTGCCGACCCGATCGATGATTCCGGTCACCGTCAGGTACCCGAATCCGTTCGCCGAAAGGTTGGCCAACAGCGCCAGGCCGATGTTTGTCGGTGAGGTCCGCCGCGCCACAGTCAGCGTGGGAAGCTCCTGGATGTTGTCGGGCGGAAGCCAGTGGTTGCTGTCATCGACGTGCACCTCAAAAAAAGCCCACGTGCGTCGGGCGAGCCGTCGCAGATAACCCAACTGGACATCGGACAATTCAGCGCGCTTGCGTGCGCGCGGTCGGCCAAGCCACCACATGACCAGTGGCGAGAATGTCCAAAGCGCGGCTATCGGTGCAGCCGCAAGCAGGGCCGCCGGGTTCGCGAAGGCCACCAATATGACGACAGCGACAGCCAGGACGGGCGATATCCACATGCTGCGCAGCGCAGTGACCCATCCGTCGGTCGATTGGCGCTCGACCTCGCTCGACGGACTCCATTGCAGCAGATGCCGCCGCGTCACCAGCAGACGCCACAGCGTCTTGAGGATCGCGTCGAGGCTGACACTGGCGTCGTACGGCAGGCAGGCCAGCGTGACCGGCGCCTGCGAGAAATGACGCCCGACCGAGAGCCGCAACTGCGAAAAGTGGGCACCCAGCGTCAATTCCGGGGGCTTGTTGAACAGATCACGCATCGCCGCCAGCAATGGCGGCACGAACAGGATGGCGAGCACCCAGCCGGTCCACGTAAGCGGGTGTGGCGCAATCAACCAGCCAAGCACCAGCAAGGCAGACATGGCGGTCGACACCAGACTCCGGCGCAGGTTGTCGAGCAGCTTGCCGCGCGAAAGCCACGACAGCGGATTATGCTCCCGTCGCGGCGACCCGGTCGGTACCGTGGGCAACAACCATGGCAGCAATTGCCAGTCTCCCCGGATCCAGCGATGCCGTCGCTTGACATCCAGGGCGTATCGCGGCGGGTAATCCTCGTTGAGCTCGACGTCGCTGACCAACCCGGCGCGGGCGTAGCAGCCTTCCAGCAGGTCGTGGCTGAGAATGCGGTTGTCCGGGAACCGGCCGTCGATCGCGCGCTCGAAGGCGTCGATGTCGTAGATGCCTTTGCCGAAGAACGAGCCTTCGCCGAACAGATCCTGGTAAACGTCCGAGACCGCACGCGAATATGGATCGATGCCCGGCTCGCCACTGAACAGGCGCGCATACCATGAGCGGCGTTGCCCGCTCATGCTGACGCCCACCCGTGGTTGCAGGATGCCGTAACCGC
>JAQGOI010000065.1 GCA_028293685.1 Lysobacteraceae bacterium
GAAGTGAACGGGGAGCATAGCGGCCCGGCATCGGCATCGCCAGATTTGGCGTTGCATCCGCTGTGGGAACTCCGCAAGAACAGCGTGACATGCCATTGGCGGTGACGTTTTTGCAGGCGGCTCACCAACCGTGCGACAGCCGCAATACCCAGCCACCGTGACCGCCGCACTGCCAGGCCTCGCACGGCGCGTGTCCGCGCGAAGCGCCAAGGACCGTGGTCCACGTTGCCTGGGCATCGAACCCGCGCACGGTGATGCCGAGCCCCGCGGCGATGTCGACCTGCCACGGATTCGCAGGTCGCGAATAGCCTTCTGCATGACGAAAGCGCAGTGCACCGACATGACCGACTGCGCGCAATCGGCCATGCAACGGCTGATTGCCATCGACTTCGGCGTATCCGGCTGCGGCCTGTCCGAAATAGCGCGGCATCCACGACAGTCGCGAGCGCACGCGCTCACCGGACAGCCCGATGTACATCTCCGCGTAGTCGTAGTGCCGGGAAGTGGAGAACCGGTTGTACTGCACGCCGGCCTCGGCGCTGAGGCCCGGGCGCAGCGCATGCACGAAGCCGACGTACGGTGCGATTCGCAGCTGGGCACCCGAATCGGCATCCGCATCGGAAAAGCGTACGTGTGACAACTGCAGGCCCGTGTACCAGCCATCCCCGCGATCCCACGCCAGGGCGAGTTGTGCGCCAGGCCCGCCATCGGTCAGCGATTGACCGTGGTAACGGTCGTCGGAGAGCAGCGTGACGCTGCCCGAAACCTGCGCGCAGGCCGGACCGGCGATGAACAACGCCAACGCAACTCCATGACCTCGCGCCACCTTGCATCCTTACTGGGGCGGCGTCTCCTACCTTGTTCCGGCGACAGCCGCGCAGGTACAGACACAACGTCCGACCGTACGCATCATGACCGCGCAGGCGTCCAACGCCCGGGGCCGCTCCGACGCCGAGGGTACGTTCGGGCCGGGTGCCAGCGCTGTGAGCAGGTCGCTGGGCTTCATGCCCGGCCTGCGTTGCCGCAGCAATGCCACCAGGCCGGTGACCTGCGCGGCGGCAAACGAAGTGCCTGACACCAGTCCCCAGCTGCCATCGGAGCGCGTCGCCGGGATGCCCTCCCCCGGCGCGCGGACGGCCGCGATGGGGAATGTTGCGCCCGTCGTTCCGGTGACCGCCACGACGCCGGCATGCGAAGCGGGGAAGCCGCCGTCCGCGGCGTCGGCGTCGACTGTGCCCACGACGCTGATGCCGCGCACGAGCGCGGCGTCCAGCAACCGTGACAACAGTTGGTCACGTGGTCCGCTCAGGCTCAGGTTGATCACCTGCGCGCGCGAGTCGATGGAAAACTGCAACGCCTGGGCCAACGTGAAGGTGCTGCACGTGGCTGGCGCTTCACCTTCCTGCCAACACGCGCGCAAGGCCAGCAGCCGGGCCTGCGGTGCGATGCCGACCATGCCGATGCCATTGCCTTCGCGTGCGGCGATGATGCCGGCGACCTCGGTCCCGTGGGCCTCGCCAACGTTGCCGCGAGCGTCGACGAAGTTGCGGGCCAGCGCCACCTGTCCGCGCAGATCGGGATGATCGAGCGCGACCCCGCTGTCGATCACGGCAACACGCACGCCCTTGCCGGTGGCCTGTCGGTGCAGGTCGCTCAGGTGCCATGTTGCGGTGGCCGGTTGCACCGCATACAGCGGATCGCTGCCGACCTGACCAGTGGCCGCCATGGCCCGGAAGACCTGCATGACCTGGGCGGATTCGACGCGTGGATCGGCCGCGAGCGCCCTTGCTTCACCAATGGCAACAGCGCGGTCGCTGGCATCGAGCACGAAACAATCCACGCCGAGCGCCGCCATCATCCATTCGTCGCGCAGGACCAAGCCGTGGGCGCGCGCGAGTTCGACGGCAACATGGCGGCGCGCGTAGCGTCCCGGTGCATTTTCGTAGTCACCGCCATAGCCCGCACCGGGCGCGTAGTGCGCAGGGGCGACCTTCAACATCAGCAGGACCTGCCGTTGCGCGAGCGCATCCGGGGTTTCACTGGCACCGCCATCGATCCCGCGCGCCGATGCATTTGCAGCGCACAGCAGTGCAATGACGAGGATGAAGCGCAGGCTCATCGTTCGCGACCCGGCCCCAGCGTTGCCACCAGCGTGACGCCTGGTGCAGCCCGCAATGCGGCACGCACCATGGCCAGTCGCGTCGGCGGCACCGCGAGTACGTACGCGCCAGCATCATTGGGCCCATCCACCACGCGCGCTTCGCTTGCGCGCAGCAGGTCGCGCATCCGGGCTTCCTCCAGATGCGGATCGAACACGATGACCAGATTGCCGGTACTGGCCACCGGGGTTGCTCCCAGCGTCCGGTAATTCGCCGAGCTCACTGGTGGCCGCCAGAGCACCGATACCAGCACCAGCAAGGTCAATGCCTGCGCGGCAACGGCCGCGCCGAGCCACCGCGGCGCCTGCTGCCAATGCCGCTGGAGCGTCGCCCATGGCGTCTCCCGCGCCGGCTGCGAGTTGCGCAGCCGCACACGCAGGCGCCGCCAACCCTGGTCCATCTGCGCGGGCAACGCCGCGGCGTCGCCGGCAGGATCGGGCTGCAGGCAGGCGACCTGCAGGCTGTGCAATGTTTCAAGCTCGCGTTTGCATTCGGCGCATGCGCCCAGGTGTTCTTCGACCCACCCACGTTCATCCTCGTCGAGTCGACCATTGACCAGCCAGGGAAGCAGCCGCTGCACCTGGCCATGGCGATGCTCTTCGAATTGCAGGATACGACCGTTCATAACGCCTGCTCCCCGCGCTGCGTCAGCAGCAACGACTTCAACTTGCGACGCGCGTAGAACATCCGTGTTTTCACCGTCGCCACCGGACACCCGGTGATCTCGGCAATCTCGCGACAGCTGTAACCCTGGTAATAGGTGAGTTCCATCACCGCACGGTGCTCCACCGACAACGTCGCCAACGCAGCACCGAGCTGTTCGTGCAACTGCCAGCGCTGCATTTGCGCGTCGGGCTCGGTGTCGGGCGAAACCGCAGGCTCGTCGACCAGCTCGGCCGTCGGCACGCTGCGGCGCAGGGCCTTGAGTGCCTGCCGGTAGGCAATGGCGAACAGCCAGGTCGAAAGCCGTGAGCTGCCGTCCCAGGTGTGCGCCTTGCGCCAGGCGATCATCATCGTGTCGTCCAGCACTTCGTCGACCAGCGCGCCGTGTCGCAACATGCGCCGCAGGAAACGCGTCAGCCTCGGGTAATAGGCCCGATAGATCGTTTCGAACGCCGCAATGTCCTCCAGCGCGACACGGCTCATCAGTCGCGCGTCGTCCTGCGCATCGCAGACCTCGTGCGAGGCGCGCCGCGTGTCCGTTGGCTGAAGCA
This sequence comes from Lysobacteraceae bacterium, assembly GCA_028293685.1. Classification (GTDB taxonomy): domain Bacteria; phylum Pseudomonadota; class Gammaproteobacteria; order Xanthomonadales; family Xanthomonadaceae; genus Cognatiluteimonas. Next base: position 3,374 of record JAQGOI010000065.1, read on the forward strand.
TCGTCACTCCTCTTTGACCGTGAATACCAGCGCGGATGCGTCCGGTTCAAGTATCGACCCGGCCGTGCCAATGATGACTTGAACCGATCGCCACCAGCCACGGATAGACCACGTGCGTCGCGTCGGTCGGTCATCGACCGCGCAGCGCGCCCCCAAGCAAGGAGCATGGTCCATGAAACCCTTCCCTCACTCCGTGCGCCTGTGCGCACCGCTCGCCCTTGGCCTGATGCTGGCCGCCACGTCCGCCTCGGCGGCCAGCCTGTTCAAGCAACGCAATCTCGTTTCCGATGGTGGTGTTCCCGCCGCACACATCGATCACAACCTGGTGAACGGCTGGGGCGTCGCCTTCAATCCGTTCGGATTCGTGTGGGTCGCCGACGCCGATGGCATGGTATCGACCCTGTATGACGGCAATGGCAACGTGCAGTCGCTGGTCGTGCAGATCCCGACGCCGACCATGAGCATCGGTGGCCACCCGACGGGAATCGTGTTCAACGGCTCCTCCGATTTCATCACCAGCCACGCCGGCCTCTCCGGCCCCAGCCGCTTCCTGTTTGCGACCGAACAGGGCGTGATCGCGGCGTGGGCGCCGAACGTGGATCTCACGCACGCCATCCGCATGGTCAACCGTGGGTCCAGCGGCGCCGTCTACAAAGGCCTGGCGTTGAGCGCAGGCGGCAATGGCCAGTTGCTGTACGCGACCGATTTCGCACACGGGCATGTCGACGTGTTCGACAGCAGCTTCCATGCAGTGAGCCTTGCCACGGGCGCATTCATGGACCCGCACTTGCCCAGGGGTTTCGCCCCCTTCGGAATTCAGGCGATCGGCGGCGACATCTATGTCACCTATGCACTGCGCGAGAGCGGCGGAACGGATGAAGTTGCCGGGCCCGGGCTGGGCTACGTCGATGTATTCACGCCCAATGGCCTGCTGATTCGTCGCATCGCCTCCGGCGGCTGCCTGAATGCGCCGTGGGGTATTGCCCTGGCGCCGGCCGGATTCGGCATCTACAGCAACAAGTTGTTGATCGGCAACTTCGGCGACGGTCGCATCAACGCTTTCCAACCGACGTCTGGCACTACGATGGGCCCGTTGCGCAATCAGGCCAATGCACCGATCCACATCGACGGTCTGTGGGGAATGCAGTTCGGCAACGGCTTCGCGAACCAGCCGGTGAATACGCTGTTTTTTGCCGCCGGCCCCGATGGCGAATCGCATGGTCTCTACGGCCGCCTGGACCTGGTGTATTGATCCCCGCAATCGATTGACGCCATACGAACGCTGCAGAAGTCGAACGTTGCAGAAGACCCG
>JAQGOI010000201.1 GCA_028293685.1 Lysobacteraceae bacterium
TGGTGTACGCCTGCGGTCGGCAGCAGGTCACGGATGTCTGGATCGCCGGCCACTGCAAGTTGCGTGAGCGCGTACTCGTCGACATGGACCCTGCAGCACTCGTTGCCAATGCACGGCAATGGCGTGCGCGCATCGCACGCATCGAGGTAGCGCCATGACGACCGTCCGCGACGACAATTTCTCGCAAAGCGAGGTCGACAAGTTCAACGAGCTTGCCCATCGCTGGTGGGATCCGATGGGCCCGCAGAAGGCGCTGCATGCGCTGAATCCACCGCGCCTGCGTTACGTGACGGATCGGGTGTCACTGCGGGGTTCCCGGGTACTGGATGTGGGATGTGGCGGCGGGCTGTTGAGCGAGGCCATGGCACGCGCCGGTGCCGCGGTTACAGCGATCGACCTGGCGCCGGATTTGTTGAAGATCGCCCGCCTGCACCAGCTTGAGTCGGGCGTTGATGTGGAATACCGGCAGGCGCCCATCGAAGCGCTGGTCGACGCCGGTGAAGCCCCCTTCGACGCCATCACCTGCATGGAAATGCTCGAGCACGTGCCCGATCCGATGTCGGTGGTCGATGCCTGCGCGCGCCTGTTGAAGCCCGGCGGGCGTCTGTTCGTGTCGACACTGAATCGAACTCCGGCGGCATTTGCCCTGGCCATCGTCGGTGCCGAATACATCGCGCGCCTGCTGCCGAAAGGCACGCATCAGTACCGCGAATTCATCAAGCCGTCCGAGCTTGCAGGCTGGCTGCGCACGGCTGGCCTGCGACTCGAGGACGTCGGCGGGTTGCTGTACGAACCGTGGCGCAATGCAGCCCGCCTATCCAGTCGCACCGAGGTCAACTACCTGGCCTGCGCCCTGAAACCAGCGTGAGCCGCCACTCGTTTCCAAGGCTGGTGCTTTTCGATCTGGACGGAACGTTGCTGGACAGCGCGCCCGATTTCATCGCCACGGTCAACCTCCTTCGCTCGCAGCGCGACATGGCCGCATTGCCGCTGCAGATGCTGCGACCGCATGTCTCGCGCGGAGCACGCGCGATGCTCACCGCAGCGTTTCCCGCGCTCGATGCGGCCGGCATCGACGCGCTGGTGTCGCCATTCCTGCAGGTTTACGAAGCGCAGCTCGCCCGGCACGGTAAACCCTTCGATGGCATCGAAGAGGTTCTGGATGCCATCGAAACGGCCGGTTGCCGATGGGGCATCGTCACCAACAAGCCGGAATATCTCGCAAGAAAACTGCTGGCGTTGCTGGACTGGCAGACGCGTTGCGCGATCCTGGTCGGCGGCGACACGTTACCGGTGCGCAAGCCTGATCCATTGCCATTGCTGCACGCTGCCGGTGCGCTGGGCGAAGCGGTGCACGATTGCACTTACGTCGGTGACGACGAGCGGGACATGGCGGCCGCGCGCGCGGCCGGGATGTCATCGATCGTCGCACTCTGGGGCTATCGCCTCGACGTCGACGATCCGGTCGCGTGGCGGGGTGACGTGATGGTGGATACACCGCGTGATCTGCTCGGATCCTCCGCCTGGCCGCAGGCATCGTGAGCGATCAACAGGCGCTGGGGGGATTTACCGGAAAATGGCTGGAGCGATGGCCGGAATGGCGCGTTGCGGAAGTCTTCGTGGCGCCCGCGCAGCGCGGGATTGCGGCGGCGTGGTTTGCGTTGAGGCAGGAACTGCTGGACGCCGCCTGGGGCGGAAGCGATCCACGCCCCGGTGAAGCCAAGCTCGCCTGGTGGATGGACGAGTTGAACGGGTGGGCGCAGGGTCGTCGTCGACACCCACTCGGTGCGGCGCTGCAACGCATGCCGGCGCCGTGGGCGCGGCTTGCGCTCGCAACAACCGCCCTTGCATCAGCGCGTGAACCGGCGGTCGATGAAGAGGCGGCGGCCATCGCAGTGGCGCCCTTTGCAGAGGCGGTCGTCGCAGTCGACGGTGCATTGTTCGACGTTCCCGAGGCCGCATCGCACAGCGCGATCACCGGACTGCTGTGCGAACACCTGATCGCGCGCGGCGACGCCGCTACACCATTGCAGACACGCGCTCGGTTGGGCGCCGCCGCCGGAGAAAACACCGTGGCCAGGGCGTGGTCGCAAGAAATCCTGCAACGCCCGCGTTCGCACGGTGGTGGTTCCCGGGCCGGGCGCATCCTGAGCGCGCTGGAGCGCGGACGGGTCGCTCGGTTTGCCGATGGCCAGCCCATGCAGCCGATCCCATGGTGGCCAGCGTTGTGGACGGCCTGGCGCAGCGCACGCAGCTAGCGCGCAGGGACAACGACTGCGGGTGCGACACACCGTTGCGGTGATCGTCCGCGGCCAGCGAGGTCGGCCGGTACAATGGCCGCCCGCCTGAAGACCTGTGCCCTTGTCCTCGCTTCCCGAACCCTCCTCTGAGCTCCCCGATGTCGCCAGCGATGCTGCTGCGCTTGCGCGTCCGCTCGATTGGGTCGGCATGGACAGGATCGCGTTGCCCGTTCAGATTGCGGACGGGCAGGGCGGGCTGGTCAGGGTCGCTGCCTCCGTCGACGTCGCCGTCGACCTGAAGGATCCGGACACGCGCGGTATCCATATGTCACGGCTGTACCTGCAACTGCAGGACGCGCTGGCGACCGAAACCATCACGCCGCCCGGGCTGCGCCGCGTGTTGCAGGGATTCATCGACTCGCAGCAGGGTCTTTCCACCGCCGCCCGCCTGGTCGTGCGTTACGACCACCTGGTCCAACGCACGGCGCTGGCCAGTGATCATCGCGGTTGGCGCCGCTATCCGGTCCTTGTCGAGGCGGCATTGCGCGA
>JAQGOI010000231.1 GCA_028293685.1 Lysobacteraceae bacterium
AGGTCCTCGTTCTGGAAGTGCCGCGGGGAAACATTGATGGTGATGAAACCGCCATGCGCCACCAGCGGGACGCCGGCCGAGCACGCAAGCCGATACATCTGCCAGTCGATCGCCTCGATCTGGCCACTGTCCTCGGCGACACGCAGAAAATCGCCAGGCAGCAGCACGCCACGTTGCGGATGGTGCCAGCGCACCAGTGCTTCGTAACCGACGGTGCTGGCATCGGCGAGGCGCACGAGCGGCTGGAAATACGGTTCGAACTGGCCCGCCGTCAGGGCCTCGCGCAATTCCTGCTCCAGTCCCAGCACGTCCATCGCCTTGCGCTGCAGCGACTCGTCGAACATGACGAAACGGTGGCGACCGGCGCTTTTCGCCCGGTACAGGGCCACGTCGGCATCGCGCAGCAATTCGTCCGTCGTCCGGTAGTGCTGGTCACCGATGGCGATGCCGATGCTGGCCGACGGATGCAATTCGTGGGCATTGACCACCAGGGGCTGCTGCAACGCCTCCAACACACGTTGGGCGACCTTGCACGCGGTTCCCGGCAGTGGCGTGTCTTCCAGCAGGATCGCGAATTCGTCGCCCGAGAGCCTGGCGACCACGTCGGGCTCGCGGATGCATTCGCCGAGGCGACGCGCCACTTCCTGCAGGACCAGATCGCCGGCCAGGTGGCCCAGGCTGTCGTTGATGATCTTGAAGCGATCGACATCCAGGTACAGCAACGCAAAGCGCCTGTTGTCGTTGCGACGCACGCCGGCAATGGCGCGCTCGACGCGGTCGCGCAGGTAGAGCCGGTTGGGAAGGCCGGTCAGCGGATCGTGCATCACCTGGTGCTGCAGCTGCGCCTCGACCTTTTCGCGCACCGCGATCTGCTCGCGCAGTTCCAGCGTGCGTTCCTCGACGCGCTCTTCCAGGCGCACGTTCGACTCGCGCAGCGCATCGGTCGCACGCCGGCGCTGGATGCTGCTGGCCAGCTGGTAGGAAACGAATGTCAGCAGTTCGGCATCGCGCTGGTTGTAGCGCACGTCGGAGGTGTAGCTCTGCACGGCAACCACCCCGAGTGTGGCATCGCTGCCGATCAAGGGCACGCCGAGCCAGCACGCGGTCGGCGAGTCGATGTAACGCCCATCGATTTCCCCCGCTTCAACGAGCCTGCGGGCGTCGTCGAAGCCATCCACCAGTTGCGCGCGACCGCTGCGCAGCGTGTATTCGGTCAACCCGCGCCCCAGCGGCCGTGCCCGCGCGTTGGCTCCCTTCTGGTCGACCCGATAGGGGAACTCCAGCGTCTTGCCGTCTTCGGAAAGCAGCGCGATGTAGAAGTTGTCCGCATTGAGCAGGTCGGAGATCGCGGTGTGCACGTGCTGGAAGAATCGCTCGCTCGTCTCGTCGGTACCGGCAAGGGCGGCGATCTTGTAGAGCGCATCCTTGAGATGCTCTCCGCGCTCCCGTTCGGCCGTCTCGCGCCGCCGTTGCAGGCTGTTGGCCAGCTGGATGGCGACGAAGCCGAGCAATTCGGCATCGTCGGCGTCGTATGCGTCCTCGCGTTCGTAACTCTGGACGGTAAGCACGCCGATGGCCCGGTCGCCCACCAGCAGGGGCACTCCCAGCCAAAGGCGCGCGAGTGCACCGACAAATTCAAGGTCGATCTCACCGGCGGCGCCAAGCGCGGCTGCGCGCTGCTCGTCGACAAGCTGGGTCTGGCCACTGCGCAGTGCGAACTCGGTCAATCCGCGGCCCAGGGGGCGCGACTCCCAGTTGGTCTCGAATGCGTCCTTGACGTACGGGAAGGTGAGCGTGAGTCCATCTTCGGAAAGCAGCGCGATGTAGAAATTCTCGACGTCGAGCAGTCGCGCGATGATCTGATGGATCTGCGCGTAGAAGGTTTCGCCCGACTCCTTGCTCACGGCGAGAGCGGAAATCTGGTACAGCGCCGCCTGCAGGCGTTCGCCGCGCTGGCGTTCGGCGACTTCCCGGCGCAGGTTCTCGTTGGTCTCACCCAGTTCCGCGGTGCGCTCGATGACGCGCCGCTCGAGTTCTTCCTGGCCCTGCTTGCGTTCCAGCGCGGTGAGGATGTGCTCGCCGACGAATCCGAGCAAGGCCATGTCCGTGCTGGTGTAGGTGGCATCGGGGAGATAGCTCTGGACCACCAGGACGCCGCGAACCTGGCCATCGCGCAGCATCGGTACGCCGAGCCAGTCGATGCTGTCCGTGCCATGGACGAGCAGTGGGCCTGGCAGCTGCGTCTGCATCTGCGCGGTACTGCCCATGAGCGGCTTGCGCTCGCGGATCGTCCACCAGGTCGGGCCCTGCCGGATGCTTTCCAGCGGGCACTTGAAGCCGGCCGCGGGCGCCTCGTCGAGCGAATCGACGAAATAGATGAAGTCGATGCTGTCCGAGTCGGGGTCGTACAAGGCGATGTAGAAATTGTCGGCGTACATCAACTCGCCGACGATCCGATGCAGACCCCGCAGCATGTCGGGCATGTCCAGGCCGGAGCCGGCCATGTCGGCAATGGCAAACAATGCCCGCTGCAGCTGCTCGGTCTGGGCGAGCTGGGCGACCGTGTCCTGCAGCCGCTGGATCGCGAGCACCTCGGCCATGCGCGCGCCCGCGGCCCGCAGACCTTCGGAATCGGCCGCTTCCCCCTGCGGCATGTGCAGCACCGCGGCGGCACCATCCTTGTCGCACAGCACGTGCGTGCCCGCCGCCGGCCGGATTCCGTTGGCGAGCGCCTGCAGCGCTGCGTTGGCGGCCGCCAGCGCCTGGGGTTCCAGACAGGGGGACGGGTAGGCTTCGATGGCCTGCGGCCAGCGACCGGACCACAGCACGCTGGCGCCAGCTGGGGCGGGGGCCGGTGTGCCGTTGCCGTCCAGCAGCACGCCTGCAACCTGCGCCGGGGTGGTGGCGTACAAGAGGCGGTCGGCGAGCGTGGCGCGTTCGTGGGCGGACCCGGGGCGATGCGGCATCGAATTGACCATTGCGGGCTCCGGGCCAGTATCCATCAATTACCGGCCCGGAAAAAACCGGAGGCGGACACACAGAAACCGCCATCGGGCGTCGTCCAACGACAACTCAAAACCGGACTTTGAAGGTTGCTGGAGGACCTCAGGGGCCGCATTCAGATCACCCCGGAGGCGGCCGGATGCGGATCCGCGGATGACCTAGTCTTCCTCTTCCTCGAATTCGACCAGTGCGTCGAGATCGAAGGCGAGCGCTTCGACGGCCTCACGTACCTTGCGTGCCGAGGAATCGTTGGGTGCGTCGACCTCGATTTCATGGACGTCGGGGCCGGCGACGTCGCTCAGGCCCGCGGAACTGGAATCGGCGTCGTCCATGTGCGGCATCATGTCTCCGACTTCTTCGACATGTTCGATGCCATCGAGGCTCTGCAGCAGATTCATCATGGCTCGTACGTCGTCCTGACCGCCGGTCACGCGCATTCTCAAGGTCGGCATTGCAACTCCTTGCTGGGGGCTGTCGGAAGCCTAGGCAGCGCCGGGCTAAAGCGACGTGACGGCAGGTGCCTCGCGCGCGACTGGACGCGGCAAATCCCCGCAGCGTAGATTGAGCTCGATCGAAGCGACGCCGGGGGGCCGCATCGGTATGCAACACACTCGGGGAATCCATATGCCGTACTGCCCGCCCGTGGCGTCCATTGGCGTTTCACCGCAGCCACCACCAGGGACACGGCCTGACCGGGTCGAGGCGCGACGCGGATGAGCGAAGGCGGGCAGACCGCATCGCTCGACGTGGCGCTTGCGCACGCGACGCGCCTGCTTGCGTGCCAACCGGAACTCGCTGCCGAACAGGCGCAGGAAATCATCGCCGCCGTCGGGGCGCATCCCGTCGAGATGCTGGTGCTTGCGGCCTCGCACACCGCGCGGGGCAATCCCGGGCAAGCGTTGCAGATGCTCGAGCCGATCGTCGCGGCACAGCCGCAGTGGGCGATGGCGCAACTGGAGTCGGGCCGGGCGCTGGCGGCGCTTGGTCGTGGCGATGAAGCGGTT
>JAQGOI010000247.1 GCA_028293685.1 Lysobacteraceae bacterium
GTGCCGGGCAAGGACGCCGGTCGCCTTTTTGCGCCCGCGCACAGGGGCCCTCCGGTTATGTCCCCAGCAACGCCTTGATCGCGGCGAATCCGACGGTCGCGCGCTCCTGCCTGCGCTCGGCATCGGCTACGGGGTCGACGCCGTCGCGCTGCAATTCGGCGGCGGGCAGTTCGTCGAGGAACCGACTCGGCTTCAGGCGCAGTTTGTCGCCCCATTTCTGCGCTTCGCGCGCGTGCGAAAGCCACAGCTGTTCCTTGGCCCGGGTGATGCCGACATACAGCAGGCGTCGCTCTTCATCCAGGCGCCCTTCCTCGATCGACGCTTCGTGCGGCAGCACGCCGTCCTCGACGCCGACGATGAAGACGTAGCGGAACTCGAGCCCCTTGGCGCCGTGCAGGCTCATCAACCGCACCTGGTTGCCGGCGTCGCCCTTGTCGGCATGCGACAGCAATGCCAGCGCGGCCGCGAGCTCCCCGGCGCCGGACGTGCGCGGCCCGTCGAACCAGTCCGCGAGTTCGTCCAGGTTGCTGCGCCGACGCTGGAACGTGGCCTCGTCCTTGCATTGCGCGCGCAGCATTGCGAGCAGGCCGCTGCGCTCGTTGAGCCGGCGCACCAGCTCCGCCGGCGGCAGCCGGTCGGCGTCGTTGCGCAGTCCGCGCAGGATGTCGACAAAGCCGCCAAGCGCATTGGCCGCGCGCGGCGGCAGCTGCTTCAACAGGCCGACCGATTCGGCCGCGCGCGCCAGCGGCAGCTGCGCGTGCTGCGCCATCTCGGCGAGCTTCGCCAGCGTGGTGGCGCCGACTTCGCGTTTGGGCGACTGCACCGCGCGCAGGAACGCGGCGTCGTCATCAGGGTTGGCGATCAGGCGCAGCCACGCCATCGCATCCTTGACCTCGCCGCGATCCAGGAACGCGGTGCCGCCGGACAGGTGGTACGGCACGCGCAGCAACTGCAGTGCCTTCTCCAGTGCGCGCGACTGGAAGTTGCCGCGGAACAGCACGCAGAAGTCGCTCCACGGCGCGCCGCGCAGCTGGCTGGTGAACTGGATTTCGCTCGCGACCTTCTCGGCCTCGTGCGCATGGTCCTTGCACTCCCACACGCGGATGCGCTCGCCATCGCCCCGTTCGCTCCACAACGCCTTGGGATGTTCATGCGGGTTGTGCGCGATCAGCGCATTCGCCGCGCGCAGCACGCGGTTCGAACAGCGGTAGTTCTGCTCGAGCTTGACGATGCGCAGTGCCGGATAATCGCTGGCCAGCTGCAGCAGGTTGTCCGGATTGGCACCGCGCCAGGCGTAGATCGACTGGTCGTCGTCGCCGACGCAGGTGAAGTCGCCCTTGGATCCCGCGATCGCCTTGAGCATCCGGTACTGCGCGTCGTTGGTGTCCTGGCATTCGTCGACCAGCAGATATCCGATGCGCTCGCGCCAGGCGGCCACGCAATCGGCGTCGGCTTCGAGCAGTTGCACCGGCAGGCGGATCAGGTCGTCGAAATCGACGGCATTGAAGGTCGCCAGGCGCTGCTGGTAGCGCGCATACAGCGCCGCTGCTTCATGCTCACGGGCACTGCGCGCCGCCGCCGCCGCCTCGTCGGGCGACAGGCCGGCATTCTTGGCACGCGAGACCAGGTTGCGCGCCGCGTCGATCACGTCGGGTTTGCTGCCCGGAGGCAACAGGTCCTTGAACTGGGCGGCGCTGTCGTCGCTGTCGAAGATCGAAAAACCGCGCTTGAGGCCAAGCTTGGCGTGCTCGATCTGCAGCAGCTTCAGCCCCAGTGCGTGGAACGTGCAGACGGTCAAGCCGTCGGCCGCATCACCCTTGATGCGACGGGCGACGCGCTCGCGCATCTCGCGCGCGGACTTGTTGGTGAAGGTGATCGCGGCGATGCGGTGCGCAGGCACACGCTGCGACCGGATCAGGTGCGCGATCTTTTCGACGATGACGCGGGTCTTGCCGGAGCCGGCGCCGGCAAGTACCAGCAATGGCCCGTCGACATGCAGCACGGCGTTGCGTTGGGGAAGGTTGAGACCGTGCATGACCACGACGCTGGAACGGCTGCGCAGTTTACCGGTGACGGCGCAGCGCGTCGGATTCGCGCGTTCAGCCACACTCGGTGCGCGCCGCCGCCACCGCCCGCACAACGGCGCCGCCTTCGGGCTGCGACGCGGCGACGGCGGCATCGAGCGACTGCAGTGATGTCAACGCGGCGGCGCGTTGCCGACCGTGGCAGCGCAGGGTGGCGGCATCCGCCGTGGCCAGCCACGCGACCTTGCGCAATTCGATATCGCCTTGCGCAAGGCGTGCCAACGTGTCGAGCCGCGCCAGAGCCGCGGCATCGCCATGTCGGGCGTCGAACGCCGCCAGCGACAATTCCGCGCGTCGCGTGTGCGGATGCATCGGGCCGTAGCCGGCCCGCGTCGACTCCAGTGCCCGCGCCAATTCGCCGCGCGCCGGCGCAATGCCCAGCGCCGCATCGACTTCTCCCAGCAACCGGTCGGTATCGCCGACCAGCGGATGCGCTCCGCCCAGTCGCGCGACGCGCAGCGCGCGGGCTTCCAGCAGGAGCGTGCGCGCTTCGCGATCGCGACCGACATCGGCCAGCACCATCGCCTTGTTGAACAGAACGCCCGCAAGGTCGAGCGGATTGTCGCGCTGGCGGCGGACGGCAATGGCGTGGTCCAGCGCGTGCAGCGCCGCAGGTATGTCACCGCGTTCCCAGGCAATGATCGCCAGGCTGTTATCGTCCCTGGCCACGCTGTCGTGATCCGGGCCCAGGCGCGCGACCAGCCACGCACGGCTGGCGCGATAGGCGGCTTCGGCTTCGCGCAACCGTCCCTGGTCCACGAGCAGCGCCGCCAGCTGGCGGCTGGCGTCCACCGTCTCGGGGTGCTCGCTGCCGCGCAACGCCAATGCCAGGTCCAACGCGCGGCGGCAATCGGCCTCGGCCAGGGCGGTGCGACCCAAGCTTCGCTCCATCGCGCACGCGCGACGGCGCAGGTTGATCGCCAGCGGATGGCGTTCGCCGACGCTGGCCTGCAATTGCGTCAACGCAAGGCGATAGCCCCTGAGCGCAGTGGCGGCCTCGCCGCGATCGCTGTCCAGGTCGGCCAGGTCGGCGAGGTTCTCGGCGATCCCGGACGTATCGTTGAGCGGGTCGCGTCGCAACGCCAGCGCCCGTTCGAACAACGGTCGCGCTGCGGCCTGGTCGCCGATGCCGCGATGGCAGCGACCCAGCTGCGCGTCGAATTCCGCCGACTGTGCCGGGAGCTGCTGCTCTTCGCGCAGCACCAGTGGCTGCAGCGGGCGCATCACCTCGATGCACGCGGCCTCGTCACCCAGCAGGCGCGACGCACGGCCGCGATCGGTCGCCGATTCCATGCGCAGGCCGGCAGGGGCGTCGTCGTCGAGGAAACTGATGATCGCGGCCTGGCGATCCAACAGCTCACGTGCCTGGTGATAGTCGCCCAGGCCCAGGTGCAGACGCGCGATCACCCCGTACAGTTCCGCGCGCGCAACGGGTTGCCGGGCCAGCTCGCGGGCACCGCGCTGGACGCCGGTGTCGAGCAGCTGGCGGACGTCGAGCTTGCCGTCGTCGTTGTCGCGACCGGCGCGCTCGAACAGGCCGACCATGAAGTCCTGCAGCGCCTGGGCGCGTGCCGCTTCCTGCACCGCCTGCTGCGCCTGCCAGGCGACGATGCCCAGCGCCGTGCTCAACACCAGCGCCACCAGCAACGCGGTGGCCAGCGACCAGCGATTGCGATGCGTGTACTTGCGCAACCGGTAGCCGACGCTCTGTCGACGCGCCTGCACGGGTTTGCCGTCGCGGTAGCGCTGCAGGTCCAGCGCGAAGGCCTCGACCGAGGGATAGCGCTGCTCGGGGCGCTTGGCCAGCGACTTGAGCACGATGTTGTCCAGGTCGCCGGCCAACACCCGCGCGCGGCGGCGCAGCGACTGCGGGTCGCCTGCCATGTCGTCTTTGCGCAGCAATGCCGTCGACGGGCGCTGGGGATCGGCGGTCAGGATGGCTTCTTCCCACTCAGCGTCGGTCTGGCGCTTGAGCCGGTACGGGCGCATGTCGGTCAGCAGTTCGAACAGCACCACGCCCAGCGAGTAGACGTCGGTCATGGTGGTGACCGGCTCGCCCCGGATCTGTTCGGGAGCG
>JAQGOI010000260.1 GCA_028293685.1 Lysobacteraceae bacterium
GTATGCCGGCATGCCGACCGTGATCCAGTGGCTGGCCGAAGTGCTGCCGCTGACGCATTTCCTGCGCATCATCCGCGGCGTGATGCTGCGCGGCGCCGACCTGCTGTCGCTATGGCCGGACGTGCTGGCGCTGGTGGTGTTCACCACGGTGATGATGACCACCGCGATCCTGCGCTTCCGCAAGCGGCTGGATTGATTTGCACTTTGTGGGAGCGACGTGAGTCGCGATCAATTTTGCATTGACAGAGTCATCGCGACTGACGTCGCTCCCACAAGTGCCAACCTGCTAGCCGACTTCGACCACCCGCCCACGCAAGGAATTCGGCATGGCCTCGGTGATGACGACATCGACGAACCGTCCGACCAGCCTTGCGTGCCCGGCAAAATTCACCGAACGCATGTTCTCGGACTTGCCCGTCAATTCGTTCGCGTCGCGCCTGGAGGGTCCCTCTACCAGGACGCGCTGCGTGCTGCCGACCATGGCGGCAGACAGCGTTGCGGCATGTGCGGTGATGTGCGACTGCAGGCGTTGCAGGCGCGCCTGCTTGACCTCGACGGATGTGTTGTCGGCGAGGTCGGCAGCCGGCGTGCCGGGACGGCGCGAGTACACGAAGGAGAACGACTGATCGAAGCCGATCGCCTCGATCAGCTGCATCGTTTTCTCGAAATCGGCGTCGGTTTCACCCGGAAACCCGACGATGAAGTCGGACGACACGGAGATGTCCGGCCGCACCGCGCGCAGCTTGCGGATCTTCTGCTTGAATTCGAGCGCCGTGTAGCCACGCTTCATCGCCGACAGAACGCGGTCCGAACCCGACTGGACAGGCAGGTGCAGGTAGTTGGCCAGCTGCGGCACGTCGCGATAGGCGTCGATGAGCGAATCGGAGAACTCCAGCGGATGCGAGGTCGTGAAGCGGATGCGACCGATGCCTTCGATCTGCGCGATGGCGCGGATGAGCAGCGCGAGATCGGCGACGTCCGCATCGGTGCCATCGATCGGCGTGATCGGTCCGCGGTAGGCGTTGACGTTCTGGCCGAGCAGGTTGACCTCGCGCACGCCCTGCGCGGCCAGTTGCGCCACTTCGACCAGCACATCCTCGAACGGCCGGCTGACTTCCTCGCCGCGTGTGTAGGGCACCACGCAGAACGAGCAGTACTTCGAGCAGCCTTCCATGATCGAGACGAAGGCGCTCGGGCCATCGGCCCGCGGCTCGGGCAGGCGATCGAATTTTTCGATTTCCGGAAAACTGATGTCGACCTGCGGCCGGCCGGTTGCCCGTCGCGCCCGGATCAGTTCGGGCAGGCGATGGAGCGTCTGCGGTCCGAAGACCAGGTCGACATAGGGCGCGCGGTCCAGGATGGCTGCACCTTCCTGCGAGGCCACGCAGCCGCCGACCCCGATCAAGACCGGACGGGCGCCATCCTTGAGCGCCTTCCAGCGGCCCAACTGGCTGAAGACCTTGTCCTGCGCCTTTTCGCGTATGGAACAGGTGTTGACCAGGATGACATCCGCCTCGTCGACGTTGGCCGTCAGGTCGAGGCCCTCGATGGCGGCCAGGACGTCGGCCATCCGGGCCGAGTCGTACTCGTTCATCTGGCAACCGTGCGTCTTGATGAACAGCTTGCCGCGTGGCGCGGTAGCGACGGCGACAGCAGTGGGGGTTTCTGCGGCAGGGCCGGGTGGCAGTACTGGCGTGGTCATGGCATGAACCGGGTGGGCGGTGGAGAGTCCGCGCCGGGCCGGCAGTGTACCGGGGTCGGAGACACCCTTTCCAAGCCAGTGTGGTGACCGTGACGTTCATACAGATCAAGCACTTGTCAAGGATCAACCCCGACGGTACCGTCGCCGTCATGAAAGGGGGCCGCTTCGCCATCGCGTTACTTTGTCTGCTCGCAGCCGCTCCCGCCGTGGCCGGCACCGTCTATCGCTGTGACGGCAGCAACGGCCGCAGCTACTCGAGCAAGCGGGTGCCCGGCGCGAGCTGTTTGCCCATCAGCACCTTCAAGGCACCTGCGTACCACTCGCCCGCGACGCCGGCGCAGATGCCTTCGCAGGGATCGGGCAGCGTCACGGCAGCGGCCAGCGCGACGAGCAGCTTTGGCGCCACCCCGGCAACGGCCCCGAGGCAGCCACGGTTCCTGCGGATGGGCTCGTCGACCACGTTCTCGTACCTGGACGCGCGCGGCGTCCGCAATTTCAGCAACCGCAGGCCTGCTGGCGTCGCCAACGTGACGGTTTCTCGCGTCCAATTTCCGATCTTCGAGATGGAAACCTGCTACGCCTGTGCCGCTTCGCCGCAGGTCAATTTCTCCAGCATCCGCCTCAATACGGACGCCTATCGCAGCGAGATCGCCAGCGCGTCGCACGACTACGGCGTCGATGAAGCGATCGTGCGGGCGATCATCCATGCCGAGTCGGCGTTCCGGCCCAACGCGCTGTCGCGCGTCGGTGCCCAGGGGCTGATGCAGCTGATGCCGGCCACCGCGCGCCGCTTCGGCGTCGGCAATTCGTTCGACGCGGGGCAGAACATCCGCGGCGGCGTCCAATACCTGGCGTTCCTGCTCAAGCGCTTCAATGGCGACCTTGCGCTCGCCGCGGCGGGTTACAACGCCGGCGAGGGCGCTGTCGACAAGTATCGGGGCGTGCCGCCGTACAGCGAAACCCAACGCTATGTCCAGCGCGTGGGCTTGCTGGCGCAACGCTACCGTGGCAGCTACGCCGCTCGTTGAGGCAGCACCCGCCGAAACCCAGCTTCGACGCGTGGAAACGTTGTCGGTCGATTCAGCCTTCCGTTACACTTCCCCGTCTTTGCGGCGACGTCGCCCGCGCCAGCGCGGGTCGTCAGCCAGCTGACTATTGAATCTTTGCGGAGTGCCGGATGGGCAATGATGCGGTCGAAGAGCGCCTGGAGGATCAACCGGCCAGCCTGGGGCGGCGCCGGTTCCTGACGGCGACCACCGCGGTGGTGGGGGCGGTGGGGGTCGGTTTCGTCGCCGTTCCGTTCATCAAGTCCTGGAATCCCAGCGCGCGCGCCAAGCTCGCCGGTGCGCCGATCACCGCCGATATCAGTGCGCTGGAAGCCGGGACGCGCATGGTCCTGGAATGGCGCGGGCAGCCGATCTGGATCGTCAAGCGCACCAAGCAGATGCTCGACCTGCTGCCGACACTCGATCCGCGCCTGCGCGATCCCAAGTCGGACAATGCCGACCAGCAGCCGGCGTACGTACTGAAAGGCGATTTCCATTACCGGTCGATCAAGCCGGAGATCTCCGTGCTGGTCGGCATCTGCACGCATCTTGGTTGCGCGCCCGAAATGGTCGCCGAGATCAGGCCGGAACCGTTCGACCCCAACTGGAAGGGCGGTTACTTCTGTCCCTGCCACAAGTCGCGCTACGACATGTCCGGTCGCGTGTTCGATGGCGTACCGGCGCCGTTCAACCTGCTCGTGCCGCCGCATCACTACGAGAGCGATACCTCGATCGTGATCGGCGTGGATCCCGGTTCTTCCAGCACGGGAGCGGTGTAAGCCATGGCGAATGTGATCACCCGTACCGCCGGCAACGTTGTCAACTGGGTCAACGAGCGCACTCCCGGCATGATGCCGGTGTACCGCAAGCACATGAGCGAGTACTACGCGCCGAAGAACTTCAACATCTGGTATTACTTCGGCTCACTCGCCCTGCTGGTGCTGGTCAACCAGATCGTCACCGGTATTTTCCTGACGATGCATTTCAAGCCGGCCGCGGACCAGGCGTTCGCGTCGGTCGAATACATCATGCGCGACGTCGAGTGGGGCTGGCTGATCCGCTACATGCACACGACGGGCGCGTCGCTGTTCTTCATCGTCGTCTACTTGCACATGTTCCGCGGGCTGCTCTACGGCAGCTACCAGAAGCCGCGCGAACTGGTGTGGCTGCTCGGCATGGTCATCTACCTCGTGCTGATGGCCGAAGCCTTCATGGGCTATGTGTTGCCGTGGGGCCAGATGTCGTTCTGGGGGGCGAAGGTGATCATTTCGCTGTTCGGCGCGATCCCGGTCATCGGCCAGGGACTGACCGAGTGGATCATGGGCGATTACCTGCCCGCGGATGCGACCCTGGGCCGCTTCTTTGCGCTGCACGTAATCGCGTTGCCGCTGGTGCTGCTGTTGCTTGTCGTGCTGCACCTTGGCGCGCTGCACGAAGTCGGCTCCAACAATCCCGATGGCGTCGACATCAAGAAAGGTCCGAAGGGCAACCGCTGGTCGCCAACGGCGCCCACCGATTCGATTCCCTTCCACCCGTACTACACCGTCAAGGATCTGGTCGGCGTCGGCTTCTTCCTGATCCTCGCGGCCTTCATCATCTTCTTCGCCCCGACGTTTGGCGGCGTGTTCCTGGAGCCCGACAACTTCACCGCGGCCAACCGCCTGGTGACGCCGGAGCACATCAAGCCGGTCTGGTACTTCACTCCGTACTACGCGATGTTGCGGGTGGTGCCGTCGTTCTTCGCGATCAAGCTGTGGGGCGTGCTGGTGATGTTCGGCGCGATCGTGGTGCTGTTCCTGGTGCCATGGCTGGACAAGAGCCCGGTCAAGTCCTATCGCTACCGCGGCAAGCTGTCATGGGCGATGCTGGCAATGCTGGCGGTGTGCTTCCTGTGGCTGGGCAAGATCGGTTCGGGTCCGGGCACGGCTCCGTCCGAAGTGATCATCGGGCGGATCTTGACCTTCCTCTACTTCGCGTTCTTCATCACCATGCCGCTGTGGACCAGGCTCGACAGGACCAAGCCTGTGCCGGAACGAGTGACGACACATGACTAAGCTCGCAATGCACAAACGCTTGTCCGTGTTGTTCGCGGGTGTCCTGGTCGCGGGCGCGTTGTACGCGGCGCCGGTTTTCGCTGCGGAGGAGGGTGCCGACCTTCCGCATGCCGGTACCGACCTGACGGATCGCGCCTCCATGCAACGCGGCGCGGCGTTGTTCATGAATTATTGCTCGGGCTGCCATTCGCTCCAGTACCTGCGTTACTCGCGCATGGCCGAGGACCTCGGACTGACCGAGGACGATGTCCAGAACAACCTGAACTTCACCGGCGCCAAGTTCGGCGAGCAGGTCCATGTCGCGTTGCGCGACGACCAGGGCAAGCAGTTCTTCGGAAAGATGCCGCCGGACCTGAGCGTCATCGCCCGCGTTCGCGGCAGCGACTGGATCTACAACTATCTGAAGTCGTTCTATGTCGACGAATCGCGCCCGGTCGGCTGGAACAACACGGTCTTCCCCAACGCGTCGATGCCCAACCCGCTGTGGCAGTTGCAGGGCGTGCAATATGCCCAGCTCGGCAAGGCCGACGCCAGCGGCGACCGCGCGGTCGAAAAGCTGTTGCTGCCACAGCCCGGCGAGCAGACGGCGGCGCAGTTCGACCAGACCGCGCGCGACATCACCACTTTTCTCGAGTACGCAGGTGAACCGGCTGCCATCCAGCGCCAGAGCCTTGGTGTCTGGGTCATCCTGTTCCTGGCGTTCTTCACGTTTCTCGCCTGGTTGTTGAAGATGGAGTACTGGCGCGACGTGCACTGAGCGGGCTTCGCAATCCGTGCGCTTCGCACGGATGTGGAGAGGGTCATCGATATCCGATCCTCTCCATGTGTGGAGACCGCGCCCGGGAAAACCGTGGCGACCGTCTGCAAGGGGCAGCCGGCGTCGATGCGATTGGCGGATTTCCAGTCGCCGGAGAAGCCGATGATGGCGACGAGCCCGCGCATGCGTAACGCACTGACCCTGTTTTCGTCTGTCGACGATGTGCTGTGTCATCGGGTCCGGCTGGTCCTGGCCGCCAAGGGCGTGACGTACGATTTGATCCCGGTCGATCCGCAGAGTCCGCCGGAAGACCTGATCGACCTCAATCCCTACCACTCGGTTCCGACCCTGGTCGAACGCGAGCTGGTGTTGTACGCGGCATCGGTCGTCAGCGAATATCTCGACGAGCGGTATCCGCATCCGCCGCTCATGCCGGTCGATCCACTGTCGCGCGCACGCCTGCGCCTGGCCATGCTGCGGATCGAGCACGACTGGGTGCCTCAGGTGCAGGCGATCCAGCTGGGCAACAAGCAGCAGGCCGAGGCCGGGCGCAAGCGCCTGAAGGAGCTGCTGACCGCCGCCGTTCCGCTGTTCAAGGCCAGCAAGTTCTTTCTCAATCCGGAAATGAGCCTGGCCGATTGCGCGATGGCGCCGATCATCTGGCGCCTGGATGCTCTGGATGTCGGCCTGCCGAAAGACGGCAAGTCGATCGAGGACTACGGCAACCGGATTTTCCGCAATCCTGGATTCGCTCGCAGCCTCACACCGCAGGAGAAAAACCTGCGTCCGATGCCGGCGTGATTCTTTACGCGAGGACGCACGCGACCGCATGACCGAAGACGCCACGCCAATGACCAGCCATCGCCCGTATCTGTTGCGGGCGCTGTATGAGTGGATTTCGGACAACGACATGACGCCGCACCTGCTGGTCGACGCCGGTCAGCCCGGCGTCCAGGTGCCATCGCACACGATCAAGGATGGCAAGGTCGTGCTCAACATCGCGGCGCGCGCGGTCTCGACGCTCGAGCTTGGCAACGACGCCGTCCGCTTCACTGCCCGGTTCGGGGGTGTCAGCCATCCGGTCCATGTGCCGGTCGCTGCTGTCCTGGCCATTTACGCCCGTGAAACGGGGCAGGGCATGGCTCTGCCCGAAGACAGCAGTGCCAGCACCGCCGATGGCGACCCGCCAACGCCTCCTTCCGATCCGGGTGGCAGCGAACCGGCGCCACCAAAACGCGGCGGCCACCTGCGCATCGTCAAATAGGCAGGTTTGATCGGCGTGCTGGGATCGCGCCGCGGGGACCGCAGAACTCATAGCCCCCAAATGCACTGGCCATCGGCTGCCGACGCGTGGACGTTTCTCGTGGAGGGCTGTCCTCAGGCGTGGTCAAAACCCGCCCAGTGAAGGCTCATCTCCATGCGGCAAGGGGGTGATACCCGTCCTGGCGAGAGGTCCGCTGAAGCTTACCAGCCGGTCGCCGCGCAGGATGAGCCGGCCGACATGGCGGTCGCTGCCATCGTGGGAATACTCGAACCGGAAGCTGCGTTCGAATCCCAGCCGCCCATCCTCTCCGCGCTGAAGG
The DNA here is from genome assembly GCA_028293685.1 of Lysobacteraceae bacterium. GTDB lineage: Bacteria > Pseudomonadota > Gammaproteobacteria > Xanthomonadales > Xanthomonadaceae > Cognatiluteimonas. Next base: position 7,143 of record JAQGOI010000260.1, read on the forward strand.
CGCAAACCGCTGGCGTGGACGGTTTCGTCCAGCCACTGCACCCCGGCGACCCGGCAGGCGTCGCGCCCCACCTGTTCGGCGCGCTCTGCCGCCGCCCGAGCTGCGCTCCACGCGGCAAAGCCGGCCGCCAGCAGGGCCATCAGGATCAACAGGGTCGGCATGCAGCCATGCTGCAGGGTTCGGCCGTGACCGGCAAGTCGAACGTCGCGCCGGCTTCACGCATACACTTCCACTTTCTGCTTCCTGTCGAGCCAGGTGATCCGCATGAAACTCGTCTTCCCCGGTGGTGAGCATCCCCAGGTACTGCTTGGGCCTGGCATCAATCGGATCGGCTCGGATCCACAGGCCAATATCGTCCTGGACCGCCCCGGCGTCCGCCCGCAACATTGCGAGCTGCACGTGACTGCCCATGGCGTCACCCTGCATGTGCCGCCGGGAACCACGGTCAGCGTCAATGGCCGCGCGGTGGACGGCTTGATCGCCCTTAGACCCGACGACAATGTCGGGTTCGATCGCGTACTGGCGCGCCTGTCCACGATCGAGTCCGCGTCCTCCATCCAACCGCGCGAGGGCGGGATGCCGCTCCCGGCCAATGACGATCCGGGTGCCACCGCCATCCGGCCGGTGCTTCCCAGGTTCGTGCTGCGCTGCGTATCCGGGCAGGCCTTCGGCCGCAGCTATCCGCTGGTTGGCCCCACCGTGGTCGGACGTGCACCGGAGTGCGCGCTGCGGCTCGACGAATCCGGGATGTCGCGCCAGCATGCCCGACTGGTGCCGACTGGCGACGGGGTCCAGATCGAAGACCTGGGCTCAACCAACGGAAGCTTCGTCAATGGCAAGCGGGTGCAGCGGGGATTTGCAAAGTCGGGCGACGAAATCGGCTTCGACACGATGCGTTTCCGCGTGATGTCACCAAGCCAGCAGGACGCTCCCCAAGCCGCGTCAAAACCTGCACGGCCGAAAGTCGGAATGTCGCCCTGGTTGTGGGTCAGCCTCGCAGCGGCGGGCCTTGGTGCCATCTGGATTGCGGCCCTGTTGCGGTAGTCCCGCGGTCGCCGGTCCAATCAACCGGGCGGCTGACCCAGTTTCATCGACAGGTCGATTGCGCGTACATGCTTGGTCAGGGCGCCGACGGAAATGAAGTCGACGCCGTCCTCGGCAATCGCGCGCAAGCCAGCCAGATCCACGCCGCCGGATACTTCCAGCGGAATCCTGCGGTTGAACGGTGCGCTCGCGGCAATCCGCACGGCGTCGCGACGGGCGGGTGCATCGAAGTCGTCAACGAGGATGCGATCGCAACCCGCGTGCAGGGCTTCGACAAGCTCCTGCAGGGTTTCCACTTCCACGATCAGCGGCAGCGCCCGATACCGCGTGCGCGCAGCGGCTACTGCGGCGGCGATCGAACCCGCGGCGCGCACGTGGTTTTCCTTCAGCATCACGGCATCGAACAGGCCCATGCGATGGTTGCAGCCGCCACCGGCGCGCACCGCGTATTTCTGCGCCATGCGCAGTCCGGGGATGGTCTTGCGGGTATCGAGGATGCGGGTTCCGGTCCCTGCCACAGCAGCAACGTAGGCGGCGGTGGTCGTCGCCGTGCCGCTCAACGTCTGCATGAAATTGAGCGCGGTGCGTTCGGCACTGACCAGGGCGCGCGCACGTCCGTGCAGGGTTGCCAGCACGGTGCCTGCCGCCACGCGATCGCCTTCGACGACCCGCCATTGGATGTCGACATCCGGATCCAGTGCGCGATGGCATGCGTCGAACCACGGTCTGCCGCAGACGACGGCGTCCTCCTTGCACAACAGATAGGCGTTGTCCTCACGGTCGGGCAGCAGGGCCGCGGTGACATCGCCGCTGCCGATGTCCTCAGCCAGGGCTGTCCTGACGTTGTCACGGATCGAAGCTGGATCGGGAACCTGCAGCACCGCCGTCGGCTGCCCGGTCACGCCGCCGGAAAGTCGGCGATCTGCCCCAGCGCAATGCCATCTTCGACCAGCAGGACGGGAATATCGTCCTCGACGCGATACGCAAGCTTGCGATCGCGTGTCACCAGTGCCTGTTTGACGGGTTCTCCCTGCGGCGTGCCGTCGACGCGCCGGATGGCGCCCTCCGAAATCGCGCGATTGAGCGCCTGCAGGCCGCGCGCCTCCAGTACCGACAGCGACTGCCGCGTGGCCGGACAAGCAAGGATGTCGAGCAGTTTTCGGTCCATGAGATACCGGACTCAAGCGGGAGGCCGGTAGAATACGTCTTTGCGACAGGGGACCACCATGCCTGCCAATCCGCACAGCCCGCTGGTCGGGATCGTGATGGGCTCACGCTCGGACTGGGACACGATGCAGCATGCCGCCGCGATGCTGGAAACGCTTGGAGTGGCGCACGAGGTTCGCGTCGTTTCGGCCCATCGCACGCCTGACGTGCTGTTCGAATACGCCGACACGGCGCGCGCGCGCGGCTTGCTGGCGATCATCGCCGGCGCCGGCGGTGCTGCGCACCTGCCCGGCATGCTCGCCGCCAAGACAACGGTGCCCGTGCTCGGAGTGCCGGTGAACAGCAAGACGCTTGGCGGTCTTGATTCGCTGCTGTCGATCGTGCAGATGCCAGCTGGAGTCCCAGTGGCGACGTTTGCGATCGGAAATGCCGGTGCAACCAATGCTGCCCTGTTCGCGGCGGCGATGCTGGCGGTACATGACGAAGCACTTGCAGCAGCACTGCTGGATTATCGCCAGCGCCGGACAGAAGACGTCAAGGCCAATGACGATCCTCGCGTCTGACCCGGGCATGGCGGCGAACGAATCGGGATGACCACAGTCGGCATTCTCGGCGGTGGGCAACTGGCCCGCATGCTGGCGCTTTCCGGCGCACCACTCGGCCTGCGATTCCTGATCATGGACGCGACAGCCGATGCCTGCGCTGGCCATTTCGCGCCCATGGTGGTTGGCGATTACCGCGACGAACGCGCCTTGGCGGAATTTGCATCACGCATCGACGTCGCCACGTTCGACTTCGAGAACGTCCCGTCGGAATCGGCACAGTGGCTCAGCGAACGCGTCCCGGTGTTTCCCAGTCCGCGTGCATTGGCAACGGCACAAGACCGGCTTGCCGAAAAGACGCTGTTCGGCGAGCTTGGCATTCCGGTTCCGCCGTTTGTTGCGATTACCTCGCGCGATGATCTCGACGACGCCATCGCCCGGATCGGAACACCGTCGATTCTGAAAACACGACGGCTGGGCTACGACGGCAAAGGCCAGTTCCGCCTGCGTACGACCGATGATGCCGACGCGGCCTGGAGCGCGCTCGGACCGCAGGCCTCGACCGTCGGACTCATCCTCGAAGGCTTCGTCGCCTTCGAGCGCGAGTTGTCTGTGGTGGCGATGCGTGGCCGTGATGGTGAATTCCGCGCGTGGCCGCTGACGGAAAACTGGCATGTCGACGGGGTGCTGTCGGCGAGCCTGGCACCGGCAACCGTTGATCCGACGCTGGCACGCGTCGCCCATCGATACGCAGAGACACTTGCACATGCACTCGATTACGTCGGGGTATTCGCTCTCGAGCTGTTCTGCCGTGATGGCGAACTGCTCGCCAACGAACTGGCCCCCCGCGTGCACAACTCTGGCCACTGGACGATCGAAGGCGCGGAAACCTCGCAGTTCCAGAACCACCTGCGCGCCGTGCTCGGGTTGCCGCTGGGTGCGACGGATCCCCTGGGCCACGCATGCATGCTCAACTGGATCGGCACCATGCCGGACTCCGATGCCGTGCTGCGCGAGCCGGGCGGACACTGGCACGACTACGGCAAGGAGCCGCGCACCGGCCGCAAGGTTGGACATGCCACCTTGCGAGCCGACAGTCGTGGCGAGCTGGCTGAAGCGCTGCTTCGGGTCGGTCGGGCGTTGGGGCGTGAAGGGCAGGTGGCTCCGGTGATTGCTCGCCTGCGCGATTGAGCATCACTTTTTGCTTCTTCGTCCGCTGGTCATTCTTTAGTCTTCCCCGCTTGGGCGAGGGATCTACGACCGGCTTGTGCATTGCCTCCGGCGCTTGAAACGCTTTCGCCGTAGGCGAGTTACTTTTCTTTGCGGGGCCAAAGAAAAGTAACCAAAAGAAAGGCCCTTCCTCGACCAGAGCTAACTTTAGGTCGCCGGATCGATCGACCATTTTCAGACTCGCCATCCATGGCTCGGCTGAAAACGGCGCACATCCATGTGCGCCGCCCTACGGGTCGTCATACGGTGGAGAGCGTCGATCATCTCTAGAGGCAACAACAAGCAGCAATGCTTGGCTGCCGTTGTCTGGCCGCTAAAGATGCCCAACAGCCATTCCATTCCGCAGACCCGGAGGGCGGCGCGCATGGATGCGCGCCGTTTTCCGACCGAGCCATGGATGGCGAGTCGGAAAATCACGACTGCTCGCGCAATTTTGAGTTCGCTCTGTAATGGGAAAGCTGCTTTCTTTTGGTTACTTTTCTTTGCAGCTCTCAAAGAAAAGTAACTCGCCTACGGCGAAAGCGTTTCAGCGCCGCAGGCAAATCCGCACCACGCAACGTCCTTGGATCCTCGCCACCGCGAGAACGTTCCAGCGCCGTCGGCAAATTCGCGACAAGTCCAAACAACAAAACAAGAAAGGCCGGGTTTCCCCGGCCTCTCAATTCCAGATCAAACAAGCCCGTATCAGCGCATGTTCCCAGCCGCGAACTCCCAATTGACCAGATTCCAGAACGCCTCCACATATTTCGGCCGCGCATTGCGATAGTCGATGTAGTAGGCGTGTTCCCAGACATCGCAGGTCAAAAGTGCCGTGTCGTCGCCGGTCAACGGGGTGACCGCGTTCGACGTGCTGACCAGGGCGACTCCGCCGTCCGGCCGCTGGACCAGCCACGCCCAGCCCGAACCGAATGTCTTGACCGCAAGGTCGCTGAACTGCTCCTTGAAGCTCTCGAAACTGCCGAATGCCTTGTTGATCGCATCAGCGAGTTTTCCCGACGGCTCCCCGCCAGCCGATGCCGAGGGCGAACGCAGGCAGTTCCAATAGAAGGTGTGGTTCCAGACCTGGGCGGCGTTGTTGAACATCGCTCCCTGGGCCTTGCGGATGATGTCTTCCAGCGGCAAGGCCTCGAACTCGGTACCCGCGATCATCTTGTTGAGATTGTCGACGTAGGCCTTGTGGTGTTTGCCGTAATGGAAATCGATGGTTTCCCCGGAAATATGGGGCTCCAGGGCGGTGCGTTCGAAGGGCAGCGGCGGCAGTTCGATGGCCATGGCCAGGTCCTTTTGCGATGGGAGGGGCGTTGCCAGGACGTTTCGTCGGCCGGCGCAACGGGAGCCAGCGCCAGCCGTCTCGGGTCGAAGGCTTACAATGGCGGCTCTGACTAGAGTGATTCTAACCCCACGTCTCGTTACCGACTCATCAAAGACGGTGGCGGTCGTCCCGCAGGAGAAAGTCGTCATGCCCGTGCTCGAAGAAATCAGGGCCGAAGTCGAAGCCCATCCCATCGTGTTGTTCATGAAGGGGACCCCGCAATTTCCGATGTGCGGGTTTTCCAGCCGCACCATCCAGGCGCTGAAGGCAGCCGGTGCAACCGACCTGCATACGGTCAACGTGCTCGAAGAGCCCGAGATCCGCGCCAACCTGCCGCGCTATTCCAACTGGCCGACGTTTCCGCAGTTGTTCATCAACGGTGAGCTGATCGGCGGTTGCGACATCACCATGGAGTTGTACGAATCCGGTGAGCTCGCCCAGATCATCGCGGACACGCAGAAAGCGTGAGCGACGTACCACCGGGTACAAGGGCCGGAGTTCATCCGTCGTCGACGACACCACTTCAGCGCCGTGTCGTGCTGGTCACTGGCGCCCATGGAGGCCTCGGTCAGGCTGCATCGCAGGCGTGCGTGGATGCGGGTGCGGCCGTCGTTCTACTCGGACGCAAGGTCCCGAAGTTGCATCGCCTTCACGACCGGATTTCGAAAGCCGGCGGTGAAGCGCTGCTGTATCCGCTCGACCTTGAAGGTGCATCGCCCGACGATTACGCCGAACTTGCCACGCGCATCGAAGCCGAGCTTGGACGCCTGGACGGCGTGCTGCATTGCGCGGCGGAATTCCGCGGACTGACGCCCTTGCTGCACACCGATCCGGCGGCCTTCGCGCGCGCGCTCCACGTCAACCTCACGGCACCGTGGTGGCTGACGCAGGCCTGCCTGCCGTTGTTGGCCAAGGCCGAAGACGCTGCCGTCGTTTTCGCGATCAACGACCTGCATCAATCCGGGCGCGCTTTCTGGGGCGGCTATGGCATCGCGCAGCATGGGTTGGTGGCACTGGTCTCGATGCTGCATGCCGAACTCGCGAACGGTCCGGTCCGGGTCAGCGCATTGCAACCTGGCCCGAT
>JAQGOI010000272.1 GCA_028293685.1 Lysobacteraceae bacterium
GTCGGCGAAAAGCTCGATGCTGCGGCGTTTCGCGCCAAGTGCCGCGACTATGCCAATGCGCAGATTGATGTGCAGCGGGAAGAATTCCAGCGCCTCGGGATCATCGGCGACTGGGCCAATCCCTACCGCACGATGGATTTCGGCTACGAAGCCGACATGCTGCGTGCCCTGGCGACGATCATCGAGCGTGGTCACCTGGCGCGTGGGGTAAAGCCGGTGCACTGGTGTTTCGACTGCGGCTCGGCGTTGGCGGAAGCCGAAATCGAATACCAGGACAAGCGGTCGCCGGCGATCGATGTCGCCTACCAGGCGCGACAACCCGAGGCGCTGGCGTCCGCGTTCGCCGTGGCATTGCCTGATGGCGTTGCGGTGGCGGTTCCGATCTGGACGACAACACCCTGGACGTTGCCCGCAAGCCTCGCGGTCACGCTTGGGCCCGAGCTGGCCTACGTGCTGGTCGAAGGGCCGTCGCGTGCTGGCCAGCGCCAGTGGCTGGTGCTCGCCGAAGCGCTCGCCGGGCGCGCGCTGCAGCGTTATGGCGTCGACGAGGTTGTCGTGCACGGGCGCGCGCAGGGCGTTGAGCTCGAGGGCCAGCGATTGCAGCATCCGTTTTATTCCGGGCGCGATATCCCGTTGCTGCTGGGCGACTACGTTTCCGCTGAAGAAGGTACGGGCGCCGTGCACACGGCACCGGGCCACGGCCAGGACGATTTCGTGGTCGGCCAGCGTTATGGGCTTGTCGAGCAGTACGGTGCGGCGCAACTCAATCCGGTCGATGGTCGAGGGGTTTATCTGCCGTCGACGCCACCGATCGGCGACCACGTGCTCGCCGGCACCCACATCTGGAAAGCCAACGACATCATCATCGACGGATTGCGCGAAAACGGTTCGCTGCTTGCCGCCACGACGATCACCCACAGTTATCCGCATTGCTGGCGCCATCGCACGCCGGTTGCTTTCCGCGCGACGCCACAATGGTTCATCTCGATGGAGCAAGCCGGCCTGCGCCGCGACGCATTGGCTGCAGCAGGCAAGGTCGGCTGGATTCCCGAATGGGGTGAAGCGCGGATCTACGGCATGGTCGAAGGCCGCCCGGACTGGTGCATCTCGCGCCAACGTACGTGGGGAGTGCCGATCGCGCTGTTCTACGATCGCGAATCGGGGCATCCCCATCCGGATACACCGACGCTGATGCGCCAGGTCGCCGACGCGGTCGAAAAAGACGGCGTCGATGCATGGTTTGCGCTGGATCCGGCAACGCTGCTCGGCGACGACGCCGCGCGCTATGAAAAAGTCACCGACATCCTCGACGTGTGGTTCGATTCGGGTGTCACGCACGCCTGCGTGCTGGCGCGACGCCCGCAGGATGGGCTGCACAAGCCCGCGGATCTGTATCTGGAGGGTTCCGACCAGCATCGCGGCTGGTTCCAGTCGTCCTTGCTTACCGGCGTGGCAATGGACGGACAGGCGCCTTATCGCAATTGCCTGACGCACGGCTTCACCGTCGATGCACATGGTCGCAAGATGTCGAAGTCGCTGGGCAACGGCATCGAGCCACAGGACATCATCGGCAAGCTCGGGGCGGACATCCTGCGGCTCTGGATCCTGTCGACCGATTACCGCAACGAGATGTCGCTGTCCGACGAGATCCTGAAACGCACCGGCGATGCGTATCGACGCATCCGCAACACCGCGCGTTTCCTGCTCGGCAACCTGCATGGCTTCGACCCGGCGCGGCATCTCGTGGCGGCCGGCGACATGGTGGCGCTCGACCGCTGGATAGTCGGGCGTGCGGCGCAGCTGCAGCTCAGGATCGCCGATGCCTACGCGCGTTTCGATTTTGCCGAGGTCGTGCACTCGATCTCCAACTTCTGCAGTGTCGACCTGGGTGCGCTGTACCTGGACGTCACCAAGGACCGCCTGTACACGATGGGCGAGGATTCGCCAGGGCGTCGATCCGCGCAGACGGCGATGTTCCATGTCAGCGAAGCCTTCGTGCGCTGGATCGCACCGATCCTGAGCTTTACGGCGGACGAGATATGGCGCCACCTGGCGGGTAAGCGCGTCGAAAACGTCCTGCATTCGACCTGGTACGACGGCCTTGACGTATCGCAGGACGACACGACGTTGTCGACTGCCGATTTCGACAGGCTGCTCGCGTTGCGCGAGCAGGTGACCGGGATGCTTGAACCCATGCGCGCCAATGGTGCGATCGGTGCGGCACTGGATGCGGAAATCAGCTTGCGCTGCGCCGTGGCCGACCAGAACTGGCTGTCACCGATGCTTGAAGAACTACGCTTCCTGCTGATCACGGGCGATGTCCAGCTTGTGGCCGATGACACGGCGAAGGAGATCGAAGTGACTGCGATCGTTTCGGGCAAGACCAAATGCGTGCGCTGCTGGCAGCGACGGGCGGATGTCGGGTCCACCCCGGGGCATGCCGAACTGTGCGGCCGCTGCGTGTCGAACATCGAGGGACCGGGCGAGGTGAGGAGATGGTTCTGATGCGCAGGCCCAATGCGCTTCCGTGGCTGGCGTTGTCGCTGCTGGTCGTCGTCCTGGACCAGCTCAGCAAGGCCTGGGTACTGGCGACGCTTCCGGAGTTCCAGCCGGTGCCGGTCATCCACGGCTTCTGGAACTGGTTCCGCACGTACAACACCGGCGCTGCGTTCAGTTTCCTCAGCGATGCCGGTGGCTGGCAGAAGTACGTTTTCGTGGTGCTTGCGATCGTCATCACTGCGGTGTTGGTGCGGATGCTCGCCAACACGCCTCGCCGGGAATGGAAGACTGCCGGGCCATTCGCGCTTGTGATTGGCGGAGCCATCGGTAATCTCATCGACCGCCTGATGCACGGCCAGGTGGTGGACTTCATCCAGTGGTACTGGAACGGTCATTACTGGCCGGCGTTCAACCTGGCCGATTCGGCGATCGTCGGCGGTGCCATTGGTATCGCGGTGTTCGGGTTGATCAAAGGCACACCCGCCGCGGACGCGGGATAATTGCGCCATGGATATCGTCCTTGCCAATCCACGCGGCTTCTGTGCGGGCGTGGATCGCGCCATTGAAATCGTCAACCGTGCGCTGGAGACGCTCGGCGCTCCGATCTACGTGCGCCATGAGGTCGTCCACAACCGTTACGTCGTCGATGACCTGAAACGACGCGGTGCGATCTTCGTCGAAGAACTCGATTCGGTTCCCGACGGCGCAACCGTCATCTTCAGCGCACACGGTGTGTCGCAGAAGGTGCGCAGCGAAGCCGCTGCACGCGGACTCAAGATCTTCGATGCCACTTGCCCGCTCGTGACCAAGGTGCATCTGGAAGTGACCCGGCAATGCCGGGCCGGGCGCGACATGGTCCTGGTCGGCCACGCAGGTCATCCCGAGGTCGAGGGCACGATGGGGCAGTGGGGCAGTGATCTTGGCGCCGGCCACATCTATCTGGTCGAAGCGCTGGAAGACGTGGCCACGCTGGTCGTCGGCCAACCGCACAACGTCGCTTACACGACGCAAACGACGCTGTCGGTCGACGATACCCGCAACATCATCGCCGCGCTGCGGGAAAAGTTTCCCGCCATCCAGGGGCC
>JAQGOI010000322.1 GCA_028293685.1 Lysobacteraceae bacterium
TGCTTACCGCCCGTAACAACAACTGCGTACATGACCAGACTTCCTCTGTAGTTATTTTTGGTCGCCTGAACGCCGTCGAGGGCGGACAGAAGCGGAATTGTAAGGGTTTCAATCAGTTAGGGTCAACCGGCGCCCGGGCAGGATGGGTAATGACGCCGGTTGTCGCGCCGCCGTGGGCCGGGCTGCCCGACAACAGGCCCTGGCAGCGACCAAAAAGCTGAACCGGGCCGCCGCCGCCCCGTCGCAAACCATGCGATCCCACCCTCCCAGACTGGCAAATCCCGGATTTGCCCCCATCCGGATGGCTCGCTACGCTCTCCTGTTGCTCCGCGCCTCCGCGCCGGGCTTTCCTTCCTGCCGGCTGAATCCGGAAACCAGAGACCCTGCCACCGATGGCGATGGACACCATTCGCATCCGCGGCGCGCGGACGCACAACCTCAAGAACATCGACCTCGACCTCCCGCGGGACCGACTGATCGTCATCACCGGGCTGTCTGGATCCGGGAAATCGTCGCTGGCCTTCGACACGATCTACGCCGAGGGCCAGCGGCGCTATGTCGAGTCCCTGTCGGCCTACGCCCGCCAGTTCCTGAGCGTGATGGAGAAGCCCGACGTCGATCATATCGAGGGGCTGTCGCCGGCGATCTCGATCGAGCAGAAATCGACCTCCCACAACCCGCGCTCGACGGTCGGCACGATCACCGAGATCTACGACTACCTGCGTCTGCTGTACGCACGCGCTGGAATTCCGCGCTGTCCGGACCACGGGTATCCGCTGGAAGCGCAGACCGTCAGTCAGATGGTCGACCAGGTGCTGGGCCTTGCGAACGACCCCGCCCGTGCCGAGCAACGCTGGATGCTGCTGGCGCCCGTGGTCCGCGAGCGCAAGGGCGAGCATGTGCAGGTGTTCGAGCAGCTGCGCGCGCAGGGATTTGTCCGCGTCAGGGTCAACGGCGTGTTGCACGAGGTCGACGCCGTGCCGCCGCTGGGATTGCGGATGAAGCACACGATCGAGGCGGTCATCGATCGCTTAAAGGTGCGCGATGACGTCAAGCAACGCCTGGCCGAGTCGTTCGAGACCGCCCTCAAGCTCGGCGACGGCATGGCGCAGGTGCGGTCACTCGATGACCCCGCCGCACCGCCTCTGCTGTTTTCGTCCAAATACAGCTGCCCGGTCTGCGACTACTCGCTGCCAGAGCTCGAACCACGCCTGTTCTCCTTCAATTCGCCAGTCGGCGCGTGCCCGGCTTGCGATGGGCTTGGTGTCAGCGAGTTCTTCGACCCGTCGCGCGTCGTCGTGCATCCGGAACTCTCGCTCGCCGCCGGCGCGGTGCGCGGCTGGGATCGCCGTAATGCTTACTACTTCCAGCTGATCGCCTCGCTCGCGCGGCATTACGGGTTCAGCGTCGACACCGCATGGCAGGATCTCGACGAAGCCACGCGGCAAGCCGTGTTGCATGGCAGCGGCAAGGAAACCATCGCCTTCACCTATCTCACCGATGCCGGCGGTCGCAGCCAGCGCCGGCACCGGTTCGAAGGCATCCTTCCGAACCTGGAACGCCGCTATCGCGAAACCGAGTCGGCGGCCGTGCGTGAGGAACTGTCGAAGTACATCAGTGAGCGCCCGTGCCAGGACTGCGGCGGAGCGCGGCTCAATCGCAGCGCACGCAACGTGTTTGTCGGTGATACGGCGTTACCGCAGATCGCAGTGCTTCCGATCGACGAAGCACTTTCTTTCTTCGGTCGACTGCAGTTGCCGGGCTGGCGCGGCGAGATTGCCGTCAAGATCGTCAAGGAGATCAGCGACCGGCTGCGGTTCCTGGTCGACGTCGGCCTCGACTACCTGACGCTCGAACGCAAGGCCGGCAGCCTGTCCGGCGGCGAAGCACAACGCATTCGCCTGGCCTCGCAGATCGGCGCCGGACTGGTTGGCGTGCTGTACGTGCTCGACGAACCATCGATCGGCCTGCACCAGCGCGACAACGAACGCCTGCTCGGCACGCTGACCCGCCTGCGCGATCTGGGCAACACCGTGATCGTGGTCGAGCATGACGAAGATGCGATCCGCCTGGCGGACCATATCGTCGACATCGGCCCCGGGGCCGGCGTGCACGGCGGCGAGGTCGTGGCTCAAGGGTCGTACGCGGACATATTGAAGGCGCCGCGATCGCTGACCGGCCAGTATCTCAGCGGCAAGAAGCGCATCGATGTCCCGACGCGGCGGCATCCGCGAAACAGCCTGATGATGCTCAAGCTCAGCGGCGCCACCGGCAACAACCTGAAAAACGTCGACGTTGAAATACCGGCTGGTTTGTTCACGGCCATCACCGGCGTATCGGGCTCGGGCAAATCAACGCTGATCAACGACACGCTGTATGCGCTGGCGGCCAACGAAATCAATGGCGCCTCGCACACGCCGGCGCCGTATCGCGAGATCGATGGCCTTGATCTGTTCGACAAGGTGGTCGACATCGACCAGTCGCCGATCGGGCGCACCCCGCGATCGAATCCGGCGACCTACACCGGGTTGTTCACGCCGTTGCGTGATCTGTTCGCACAGGTTCCGGAAGCGCGCGCACGCGGCTACTCGGCCGGCCGCTTCAGTTTCAACGTCCGCGGTGGGCGTTGCGAAGCCTGCCAGGGCGATGGCCTGATCAAGGTCGAGATGCATTTCCTGCCGGACGTGTACGTGCCCTGCGACGTCTGCCACGGCAAGCGCTACAACCGCGAGACACTCGAAATCCTCTACAAGGGTTTCAGCATCCACGACGTGCTCGACATGACTGTCGAGGATGCACTGAAGTTGTTCGATCCGGTGCCGTCGATCGCGCGCAAACTCGAGACACTGCTCGATGTCGGCTTGAGCTACATCAAGCTCGGGCAGCCGGCGACGACGCTGTCAGGCGGCGAGGCCCAACGCGTGAAGCTGTCGAAGGAACTGTCGCGCCGCGATACCGGACGCACGCTCTACATCCTCGACGAACCGACCACGGGCCTGCACTTCCACGACATCGAGCATCTGCTGGCTGTCCTGCACAAGTTGCGCAACGATGGCAACACGATCGTCGTGATCGAGCACAACCTCGACGTCATCAAGACCGCCGACTGGGTCATCGACCTTGGACCGGAAGGCGGGCATCGCGGTGGCCAGATCATCGCCCAGGGAACACCCGAGCAACTGGCGGGCATGCCGCAGTCGTGGACCGGCCAGTTCCTGGCAAAGACACTGGGCTTGAACAAGCCCGCAAAAAGGCGATCGGCGGCATGACCGATATCCAGCCGGCACAGCCCGAACGACATGCAGTCCTGGTGCGCGTGCCACTGTCGGTCCGTTGGCGCGATCTCGACGCGTTCAACCACGTCAACAATTCCCAGTTCCTGGGTTACCTGGAAGAAGCGCGGCTGCGCTGGATGATCGCGCTACCCGGACAGTGGATGGACGACCATGTCGCACCGGTCGTTGCTGCGGCGCACCTCAATTACCGACGTCCGATCGAATGGCCTGCCGAGATCGTCGTCGAACTGTTCGTCGAGCGCCTGGGGACGACCAGCGTCACGATCGGCCATCGCATCGCCAGCACTGACGGTGACGCGCTCCATTGCGATGGCAATGTCGTGATGGTGTGGATCGACAAACGCAGCGGTCGGCCATCGCCGTTGCCTGATGTCGTGCGCGAGTCCTGCTCACCGGCCTGACGCGCACCGGCGTCAGGGCATCGCCGCGCGCACGGTGAACTTCCCGGTGATCCTGCGTCCGTCGCGCAACGAAAAATCGATCGGGACCTGATCGCCCGCCTTCGGCGCGAAGGTCGGTTGCATCAGCATGAGATGCAAGCCGCCTGGCTTGAAATCCACTGCCGTGTTGGGCGCGATGCGGACCATCGGAACCGCCCGCATGTGGCTGATGCCGTTTTCAAGCCTGCTTTCATGCATCGATGTGTCGGCGAATGCTTTGCTGTCCGCCCGTATCAGCGCCGCCTCGCTGGGGCATGGATTCACGACGCGCGCGTAACCGGCGAGCATGCCCATCCCGCCTGGCGTCAGGCGGATCCAACCGTCGCGGACCTCGGGTACGCAGCGCGCACTGGCGGAAGCCGTGCTGGTGGCGATGCATGCGAGCATGGAGAAAGCGACGGCACGCCCGATCGAATTGTTTTTCATCCCTCTATGATACCGATGCTCGCGAACACGCCCGATTCGCGACAAGGAGACAACTGATGACCAGTCTTGTCCAACGCACCGCGCACGGCTTCGTGCACGTGTTGCAGATGGCACGTCCCCCCGTGAATGCCTTGAATCCGGCGCTGTGCGTCGATCTGTCGACCGCGATCGAGCAGGCCATTGCCGACGGCGCGCGGGGGCTCGTGCTGGCCGGTGGCCCCAAAGTGTTTTCTGCTGGCCTTGATGTCCCCTATCTGCTGTCGCTGGGCGGCGATCGCGCCGCCCTGACGAATGCATGGACGCAGTTTTTCGACTGTGCACGCGCCCTCGCGCAGGCGCCCGTCCCGGTGGTCGCCGCGATCGGCGGACACGCGCCCGCTGGCGGCTGCGTGCTCGGCCTGTGCTGCGACTACCGGGTGATGGCGAGCGGTCCATACCGGATCGGACTCAACGAGACTCGCGTGGGCCTGGCGGCGCCCGAAGGCATCCAGCACCTGCTGAGGCGGGTGGTGGGCGCGCATCGCGCCGCACGCCTGCTGATCACCGGCGAGCTTGTCGATGCCGAGCAGGCGCTGGCGATCGGGCTGGTCGACGAACTGACTGACATCGACATGGTTTCGACAAGGGCGCGCGTCTGGCTGGACGATCTGCTCACGCTCCCGCCCCAGCCGATGCTGCAGACACGCGCGATTTCCAATGCCGACCTGATCGACGCATTGCAACCCGGACGCATCCAGCTGGATCGATTTATCGACGCCTGGTTTTCGGCCGATACCCAGGCCGGGCTGCAGGCGCTGGTTGCTTCGCTGGGCAAATAGCCGAGCGTACGTTTCCAGCGGCGATCTGGTGGCGCTAGGCTTCACCTGTGGCGATCGGGCGACTGCCGTCGGCGATCCAGCCGCTCCACGATCCGGTAAACAGCCTGGCGCCCTTGAGGCCGGCGCGTTCCATCGCCAGCAGGTGGTGGCAGGCCGTCACCCCGCTGCCGCACATGACCATGGTGCCTTCCGGCGGATGCGTGCCCAGCAGCTCGCGAAACTCGGCTGCCAATTGCACGGGCGACTTGAAGCGCTGGTCGGTCAGGTTGCTTGAATAAGCACGGTTGCGTGCCCCGGGGACATGTCCGGCGACCTTGTCGATGGGTTCGCTCTCCCCACGAAAACGCTCCGGACCGCGCGCATCGATCAATAGTTCGCCGGCCTGCAGGCCCGCGGCCACCTGGTCGGGACCGAGCAGGCGAGTGCGATCGAATTCGGCGACGTAGCGCAGATGCATCGGCGCCGGGACGCGGCTGTCGGCAGGCAAGCCAAGGGCCGTCCATCGCGACCAGCCCCCGTCCAGCACCGCGACTTTTTCATGGCCCAGCGTCCTCAGCAGAAACCACAGTCGCGCCGCGTAAGCACCATCGCCGTCGTCATAGGCCACCACCTGGTGCGCAGGCGTGATGCCCCATTTGCCGAGTTTCCCGGTGAAATCCGCGGCGTCCGGCCATGGGTGCCGACCCTCGCCGTGCCGGCGTTGATCGGACAGGTCCCGATCCAGATGGGCATAAACCGCACCCGGTATGTGCCCGCGAAGATATGCCCCCTCGCCGGCGCCCGGGTTCATCAGCGAAGAGCGGCAGTCCAGGACAACCAGGTCCTGTCGGCTCAAGGCCATCGCCAGGGTTTCGGCAGCGACCAGCGTCGTCCATCCGCTCACGGCGTATTCTCCAGGCGTTCCCGCAGGTTCAGCAGAATCGACGCACTTACACCCCAGATGCGTCGTTGTCGCCCCACATCAAGCGGCTCGACAGGATCAACGAATTCGAGGACCGAACGCGGACGCCCACGAAATTCGACGTCGATTGTCCGAAGGTTGTCCGGATCCATCAGGTAACTGAAAGGGACCTCGAACACCTCCTCGACCTCGCCCGGATGGGGCTTGGCGACGTAGTCCGACGCGATGACCGCAACCAGTGGCAGTACCCGAAAGCCGGTCACGGTCCGCACGGGGTCGAGGTAACCCAGTGGATGGATTTCCGGTGCGTCGATACCGACTTCCTCGGCGGTTTCACGCAGGGCGGCCGCACAGGCATCCGCATCGCCAGGCTCGACCCGACCACCGGGGAAACTGACCTGGCCGGCATGATGGCGCAGGCCATGGGTGCGTCGCGTAAACAGAACCTGCAGGCCATCCGGTCGCGGCACGAGGCCGACGAGCACAGCCGCGAGGACCGGTGCAGTCGATGCCCCAAGGTCGTTCAATTCGGCGAGATTCCAGCACTCCCCGACAGGCGGCGCGTCCAGTGGATGCAGTGCAGCCTGGATGCGCGCCAGTTCGGCGTTCATTCGGCTCGCCGCGACTCGCGCTGGGGCAGTACGCTTTCCATCAACCACAGTCGTTGGCGATCGGTCATCTGCAACCAGCCGGCGATCTCCTCGCCGGTGCGCTGACACCCCTCGCACAGCCCCCGGCTGTCCAGGCGGCACACACCCGTGCACGGACTCGGGACCGCTGTCCTGACAGGAACTCTGGTTGGGATGTCGCTCAAATGTCGATCCAAAAAAAACCCGGCTTCTGGAAAGCCGGGTCGGTGCTCTGCCCCGGACAGGGTCCGGTCGGCTGATTACTTGACGCTCAGAAGCTTGACCTCGTACACCGCCGCAAGATTCGGCGGCATGTCGGTCCGCGGATCATTGCCGAACGCCGACGGCACTACGATCTCCCACTTGGAACCAGCTGGCATCTGCATCAGCACTTCACGAATGCCCGCCGTCGGAATCTGGCTGATCTTCATGCTGGGGGTCTTCTGTGCCGGCTGCGGCTGCGTCGGACGCTCACCCAACGGATAGGGTTGGCTCACTTCGAGGTCGACGGTGCTGGCGAGAGTGGGCTTGGCGCCGTTGCCCGATTCCATGACGCGATACTGCACGCCGCTCGGAAGCACCTTCACGCCGGGCTTGCTGCGATTCTGGGCGAGGAAGGCATCGCTTTTGGTTTTGTTGTCGACGGACGCTTTCTCGAAGGCTGCCTTGGCCTTGGCGTCCATGCGCTGCATCATCGACGTGTAGGCCGATTTCATCTGCTCGACGGGAACAGTCGGCGTCTTCTTGGCATAACCGTCCTGGACAGCCTTGACGACCGTGTTGATATCCAGCGTCTCTCCGCTGCTCATCAGCTGGTTGCCGAACTGGAAGCCAAGGGCGTAGCTCAGCTGTCCCTTCGAGGAGGACGTGTCCTGGGCAAGGGCTGTGCCCCCGGTCAGGGTGAGGGCCACAAGGGTGGCAGCAAGCAGGCGCAACTTCATTCGGTACAACCTCCGGATTGGAGTCCCATCATGGATCGGGGCGGCCGAGCCGCCCCGCCAGACAAGACGCTATGACACGTTAGGATAGCGGGCAGTGGGCTTAACCGCCACTGACGACCCTCTTCCGACCCTGCGTGTGCCGACAAGTTCCAGGCCTTGGAGCGGGCGGCCACCGATCGCCGAAAACACGCTCATGACCGATTCACTCCTGCAGATCAGCGATCACGGCCCGGTGCGAATCATCACCATCAACCGGCCGGACAAGCTCAACGCACTCGATGCCGCAACCTTGGACGCGCTGCACGCGGCTTTCGCGCTGGCGGCCGGCGCGATCGACGTGCGCGTCGTCGTCCTGACCGGCGCCGGACCGAAGGCGTTCGTCGCCGGCGCCGACATCGCGCAGATGACAGGATTGACCCCGGTTCAGGGTCGCGATTTTTCCCTGCGCGGCCAACGGATGATGCGCGAGGTTGAAACCATGCCCAAGCCGGTGATCGCGATGATCAACGGGTTCGCGCTGGGCGGTGGACTGGAACTGGCAATGTGCTGTCACCTGCGCTTCGCAGCGGACACCGCGAAGGTCGGCCAGCCGGAAATCAATCTCGGCCTGATCCCTGGTTTCGGTGGCAGCCAGCGCCTGTTGCGTTTGGCCGGTCGCGCCGCGACCCTGGAACTGTGCCTGCTGGGCGCGCCCATCGACGCGAACCGGGCGCATCAGCTTGGAATCGTCAACCGGGTCTTTCCGGCAGCGGAACTGCAAACGCGGACGCTGGAAATCGCCGCGCAACTGGCGAACTCGGCGCCGCTTGCCTTGCGCGGCATCCTGGACTGCGTCAATTTCGGAGGAGAGTCCTCCATCGAGGAAGGCCTGTCCTACGAGAGTGCGCAGTTCGGGCTGATGTTCGCGACACAGGACATGCGCGAAGGCACCGCTGCCTTTCTCGAACGCCGAAAACCGACGTTCTCCGGATGCTGATCTGCCGGTGACGACGCATTGTCGTTGCGGCTGCAACGATCCACGCGGCGATATGACACATGCGATCGTCGCCGCGCTGGCAATCGATGACTTCGACGCCGCGCTGCAGAGCGGGCTGCTGGACGGCGACGGCTGCCCAAATTGCACCCTGGCGTGCCGGCATTGGCTGCTTGCCGAGAGTGACGCCCGCCGGTTCGCACTCGCTGCACGGGAGCGCTTTCGGAAGCGCGAGGCACGCATGGCCCGCAAACAGCAGGAGCGTCTTGCGCGCCGAGCTCCACCGCAGGGGGCGACACCCGTGCTGGCCCCACTGCCACCGGCCGCTGCGGCGGCGCTTGCACGCGCGAAAGAGCGAGCCGCTGGTCGAAACAAAACATGAGCGCACAGCCGCCGGTTCGACGCCGCGGGTCACGCCTGCGCCCTGACGAAGTGCTGGAACTCTTCGCGCGGCTGGCAGAACTCAATCCCCGCCCCACCACCGAGCTGGTCTACACGACGCCATTCGAATTGCTGATCGCGGTCATGTTGTCCGCGCAGGCAACCGATGTATCAGTGAACAAGGCAACACAACGCCTGTTTCGAATAGCCAGGACGCCACGGAAGATCCTCGCGCTGGGCGAGGACGGATTGAAGCCGTACATCGCTTCGATCGGCCTGTACAACACAAAGGCGAAAAACGTCGTCGCGATGTCGCGCCTGCTTCTCGAACACCATGATGGCGAAGTGCCGCGCAGTCGCGAGGACCTGGAGGCACTCCCCGGCGTCGGCCGCAAGACAGCGAATGTCGTGCTCAATACGGCGTTCGGCGAGCCCACCATTGCGGTTGACACGCATATCTTCCGTGTCGCCAACCGGACCGGCCTGGCTCCTGGCAGCACCGTGCGCGCGGTTGAAGACAAGCTGATGACGGTCGTGCCGGGCCAGTACCGCCAGGACGCCCATCACTGGCTGATCCTGCATGGGCGCTATGTCTGCAAGGCACGTGTACCCGATTGCCCGAACTGCGTGATCCGGGATCTTTGCCGGTATCCCCACAAAACACCCGCCACGCCTGCGTCGAAGTCGCGATGAGGCTTTCGACCGCACTGTCACAATAACGAAAGATTCACGCCCTAGGCTACGCGGCATCCACCCACCGCCTCCAGGGCATCACGATGAAATTGTCTCCCAGCACCCTTTCGTTCGCATTACTTGCTGCCTTGGCCGCACCGGCAGCGCACGCAGAGATCGCCATCGACTCGATCGCCGACTCGGAAGTCAGCTTCGAAGGCCTGATCCAGGCCGACGGCTATTGGTACAACAACGACCTCAGCAGCCTCGATGGAAAAACCGGAGACGGCACCACCAACGACTTTGGCATGCGCCGCGCTGAACTGGTGCTCAAGGGCAAGGGCCCAGGCAATGTCGAATGGGTGCTGGGTTATGACGCCAAGGCCAGCAAGTTCCTCGACGTCAACGCCAAATACAAATGGCGCGGCAACGCCAACAATTTCATCCAGTTCGGCCAGTTCAAGCAGCCCAACAGCCTGGAAGAGCTCTCGTCGACCAAGAACAACGATTTTGTCTCGAAGGCGATGATCACCAACACCTTCGCGCTCTCGCGTCGCCTGGGCGTTGGCGTCGGCTACGGCGACAACAACTGGGGTGTCAACGCCAGCATCTTCGGCGACGAACTGACGCGCAATCTTGCGGAAGGTTCGGGCTATGGCGCCCGGGGCTTCTGGGCACCGATCAACGATAAAGGCAACATCCTTCACTTCGGCCTGTCGTACGTCAGCTACGACGCGAAGATCGCCGACACCAACGCGCGACTTATCGACACCGCGCGCTTCCGTGCACGCCCGGACGCCGACTTCGCGACGCGCCTGATCGATACCGGCAAGCTCACCAATACCACCAGCATTTCCACGGTGGGTGGCGAGGCAATGTGGGTCAAGGGTCCGTTCAAGCTGCAAACCGAATACATGAAGACCGAGGCCAAGCGCTCGGCGGGCTTCGACAACTTCACCGGCAGCGGCGGCTACATCAGCGGCGTCTGGAACATCACCGGCGAGACATGGGGTTACAAGGCCGGCGTTCCCACGACGCCGTTGCCCAACGAACCGGCCAGCGGCATGTGGCAGGTCGGATTGCGCTACGACACGCTCGATCTAAACGACGGACTGATCCAGGCGGGCAAGATGAACACCGTGACCGCCGGCATCAACTGGTACTGGCGCTCCAACTTCAAGTTCATGCTGAACTACGTCAAGGTCAACAGCACGAAGCTCGGCATCAGCGACGACCCGAACGTCATCGAAGGCCGCGTGCAGTTCTACTTCTGATCCGTAATTGTAGATAGCCAAAATGGCGCGACCTGGTTCGCGCCCTTTTTTATTGCATTCGGCCAGACGGACCCAGCGCTGTCATCCAGCTGTCATCCGCACATGGTGCTGTCATCGCGTCGTTATCCAATACGACGATCCGCCAAGACCCATCAAATTCCAGGAGAACATCCGTGTTCAACACGTTCAAATTCAGTGCCGCTGTCCTGATCGCGACCGCTCTTGTCGGCAGCGCGCAAGCCGCGGATGTCACCGGCGCAGGTTCTTCCTTCGTCTACCCCGCAATGTCCAAATGGTCGGCCGATTACAACAAAGCGACCGGCAAACAGATCAACTACCAATCCATCGGGTCAGGTGGTGGTATCGCCCAGATCAAAGCGGCAACCGTCGATTTTGGCGCTTCAGACGCGCCAATGAAGCCCGATGATCT
>JAQGOI010000016.1 GCA_028293685.1 Lysobacteraceae bacterium
GGCGAGCCACACTCAACTTGGAGCCTTTGTCTTGCGGCTTGAGGTCAGCTAGACGAACCGATCGGCAATCAAGGCGAATCCATGCTCGTTGACTAAATGACGTTCGCCGGAGCCCTGCTCCACACGCGACCAGCTTTCGGTGATTAGCTGGACCGGAGATTCGAACCAATAGCTAAACCCGCCAAACATGCCGGGCACGGGAAACCACGCTGGCTCCCGGGAATCAGGCAGCGGCCGGTTCAAGCGAGGCAGTGAGATCTCAGAGGCCGCCGGGATGTGCGCAATGCGGCTACGGATAAGCTCGTGGAAGTGCTGTTCGATCGCTTGTAGCCCAATAGGGCCTTGATCGAAGGCGAGACAAAAAAGGCGGTCGAACAAAGCCGAAGTGGTTGTGATCGTTTCGAACCGAGCTTTTGGGACCACCTTGACGTCGGGGCGGTCGGATTTGATCCCCTGCATGTCCGCCTTGGTGTGCTTGGCCACTTTGAAGTCAGCAAGACTGGGCAGTGCTTCGCCTGGCTTACCTCCAAGAAACAGGAAGGGGCCCAACTCCAGCGTGGCCTCGTCAAAGACCACCCAGACCACACAGCCGGAGGGCTTTTCTGCCAGCCCGATATGTACCTTCTGGGAAGCCGCCTTGGCCTGCTGATGAGATGCCTTTAGCTGGATATGCCGAACGACACCCGAGCGCTCAATGATCAGGTCATAGCCGCGGCTGTCTACCTCAGGTTTGGCAACCTCTAGCGAGCATTCCGTTCGTTGCCAGGAGACCTTGAGCATCTCGCCAACAAACAGATGCTCGACCAGCTTTTCCCGAAAAGACGAAAAGCGAAAATGTTGATCCATGGGCCGCCTCTAGTTCGCTGCCCAAGCATAGGCGCACGCCGACAATAGCGGAGCGGGACGATCCGGTTCCTGTCAGCCACTTCCCTGTTGATTCAAAATGCTTCCCTGATAGATTCCCTGTTCGACGCTTTGGAAAAGAAGCAAATCGAGCCCTAAAGGCCTGATCCCACATGAGAAAATCGATGGGACAGGCTTTTGGGGCAAGCAAATTCTCTAAAAGACCCTGTTATTTTCCCTGAAACCGGGAATTTGGGCCCAGAGAGGAGTCCGCGGGAGACTGGCTCCACCGCCACTGACCTGTTTCACCAGGCAGCGCGCAGGACGCTCGTTCGGCCAGCGTCCGCATTTTCTCGATGCGCCAGCTAGGGGTGCAGCATCGCTCCGCGGTCGGTCTGGGTTGGATTCGCGATCTGCTGCGACAAGCCGCCATCATCCAGGCGAAGGATGCGGTCCGCCAGCGCCAGCGTGGTGGGCCGGTGCGTTATCAGTATCACCGTGCGCTGGTGTAGCAGGTTGCGGCACTGATCGATGAAAGCGGTTTCGGCGGCGGGATCGAACATCGCGGTCGCTTCATCGAGGATCAGCACCGCCGGGTCCTTGAGCAACGCTCGCGCCAACGAAATACGTTGCCGTTGCCCGCCCGACAACCGCACACCCTGTTCCCCGACGAAGGTGTTGTAGCCGTCGGGTAGTTCGCGAATGAACGCATCGGCCAGCGCCGCGCGTGCGGCCTGTTCGACGTCCGTATCCGACGCGTCAGCGTTGCCATAACGGATGTTGTCGCCAACCGATGCGTTGAACAGCAACACGTGCTGCGGCACGAACCCGACATGGGAGCGCAGGTTGCGCAGCGTCAGTTCGCGAAGATCCACGCCATCGAGCGTGACCTTGCCGACTTGCGGATCCATCAGGCGCAGCAGCAAGTGTGCAAGCGTGCTCTTGCCGGCTCCGTTCGGGCCCGTGATCGCGACCGTTTCGCCTGCAGGCACGCGCAGGTTCAAGCCATCCAGCACGCACGGCCGCCCCGGATGCGAGAACCGGACATTCTCGAACGCGATGTCGCCGCGCACGCTGTTCAGTTCGATCGTTCCATCGTCGGGCTCTGGCGCTTCGGCGAACGCCGCCGCCAGGCGTTTGGCCGTCGCGCGCGCCGTCTGGCTTTGTCCATAGACGCCGGCCAACTGGCCGAGCGGCTGCGTCAGCAGCAAGCCGTACATCAGGACCGTCACCAGATCCGCCGCCGTCATGGTGCCGCGCGTAACGCTGGTGCTGCTGATCCACAACAAGGCCAGGACGCAACCGGCAACGATCACGCGAACCACTGGCGCGACGGCGTTCTGCAGCCGCACCTGCCTTGATTCGATCTGTCGCAGCGCCTCGGATTGCCCGGCATAGCGGCGCGATTCGGTCGACTCGCCCGAGAAGGCCTTGATGATCGGCAACATCGCCATGTTCTGTTCCGCGAGCGCCGCCTTGCTGGCTTGTGCCTCGATTTCAAGTTGTGCGAGCGGTCGAAGGCGTCGCCCGGCCCATCGAAGCGCGATGTACAAAACAGGCAGCAGCACGGACACCGCACCGCCGACGAGCGCGTTGACCCGGACCATCATCACGAACGCACCCACGCAGGTGAGCACCAGCGGCAAGGTCGGTGTCAGGGTCGATGTCACGAAGAAGCCGAGCCGGTAGACATCCTCGGTCAACAACACCAGCACTTCACCGCGTCGTCGCTCGTTATGCCATTGCAAGGGCAGCGACTGCAGATGATCGAACAGTCGCGTCGACACGTCCGCAACCAGGTGCGAGCCCACCCGCTGGGACCGCACCGCGACGACATAACCCAGGCAAGCCTGCACGGCGATCACGACGAACCAGATCAGCAGCAGCGATGCCACGGGGCGCCGGGCAAGCAGGGCGGTCGAGAACTGGCCTGCCAGCCACGGCGTCGCCAATGCCGCCAGGCTCTGGGCGCCCATCCACAGCAGGATGCCAAGCAGCGCCCACCGGTAGGGCCGGATCAGTGCCAGCAGGACACGGTATTCACCGTGCCGCAGGTCGGACATCGCTTTGCGCACGTGGGAATCTGGGCTTACGCTGGGCTCGTCGCTACTCATTGGTCCTGCCACGTGCGCTCTCCCCTCGCCCACCCGCTCACGCTAGCATGCCGCGCGCGGCCGTCCGCGCAGGTGCGCCTGCAGCAGACGGGCGATGAGGCCGTCCTGCTCGACCTGGCCAGTGAATACTATTTTGGCCTCGACGCGGTGGGTACGCGCGTCTGGCGGCTGCTGGAAAAGGATCCGGATGTACGGGCGGCATTCGACGTCCTGGTCGCCGAATACGATGTATCGGCCGACCGGCTCGAAAGCGATTTGCTGGCCCTGTTGCAGCAGCTGTCCGATGCCGGACTCGTCACGCTTGAATAGCGTCGCTCAGCAATGGCACGCACTGCCGTGGAGCGATCGCCGCCAGCTGCTGGCGATGGTGCTGCTGCTGCCGCTCATCGACCTGCTCCTTCGCGTGGCAGGGTTGCGTCGCACGCAGCGACTGCTGGGACTGGACGACACATCCGGCGTCGCGCTGTTGCCGGTATCCGCAGCCTCCATTGCCGAGGGACAGCGGCTCGCCCGACTCGCAAACGTGGCCGGCAGGCGCGGCGTCTACACGACGACATGCCTGCGCCAGGCGCTGGCCGTGCAATGGTGGCTGCGACGCCGGCAACTTCCGGCTGAACTGCGCATCGGCGCCCGCACCGAAAGCGGCATCCTGCATGCGCATGCGTGGGTCGTGCTGGGCGACATTGCACTGGGACAGACGAACGAACTGCCGCCCATCATCCACGCGTCGCCCGATCACGCCTGACGTGATGTTTCAAGCCCCACGAAGCCGGTGGAACAGGCGGCGGCTGCGTTCAACCAACAACGAGGCCGCGCCGGCATCCCGGCCGTACAACTGCCGCAGGTAAGCCATGTTGGGAAACAGGCGACGGACGAACCAGCGCGCACGCAATCGCATCGTCGGGAGCGCCGTGAGATTTTTCCACTGCATGTAGCGCCA
>JAQGOI010000050.1 GCA_028293685.1 Lysobacteraceae bacterium
CAGGGGTTTCGCCGGAACGCTGGCGTCGGGTGTGGTCAGGACAGGTGACGTCGTCGTCGCGTTGCCGTCGGGCCGCAGCTCGCACGTCGCACGCATCGTCACGGCCGATGGCGATCTGGAGCGTGCCGTCGCGGGGCAGGCGGTCACCGTAACGCTGACCGACGAGCTCGACATCAGCCGCGGCGACGTGATCGCCAGCGCCCAGCAGCCGCCGCCACTGTCCGACCAGTTCGCCGCGCACCTGCTGTGGCTGGGTGAACAGCCGTTGCTGCCAGGCCGTCCGTACTGGTTGAAGATCGGCGCGTGCACACTCAGCGCGAGCGTCACCGAGATCAAGCACAAGGTTGACGTCAACACGCAGGAACAGCTTGCTGCCAAGCATCTGGACCTCAACGAGGTCGCCTACTGCAACCTGCACCTGGATCGGGCGATTCCGTTCGAGGCCTATGCCGACAGTCGACAGCTCGGCGCCTTCATCCTGAGCGACCGCCAGAGCAATGGCACCGTTGCCGCCGGAACGCTGGATTTCGCGCTGCGTCGTGCCGGCAACATCCAGTGGCAGCACGTCGATGTCGACCAGCATGCGCGTGCGCGGATCAAAGGCCAGCAGCCGCGCTGCCTGTGGTTCACCGGGCTTTCGGGCTCCGGCAAGTCGACGATCGCGAACCTGGTCGAAAAACGTCTGCTGGCGCTGGGCTATCACACCTACCTGCTCGACGGCGATAACGTTCGCCATGGCCTCAACAAGGATCTCGGGTTTACCGACGAGGATCGCGTCGAGAACATCCGCCGCGTCGCCGAGGTCTCTAGGTTGATGGTCGATGCCGGCCTGATCGTGCTGGTGAGTTTCATCTCGCCTTTCCGCGCCGAACGACGCATGGCGCGCGGGATGTTCGCTGACGATCAGTTCGTGGAAGTGTTCGTCGATACGCCGCTCGATATCGCCGAGCAGCGCGACGTCAAGGGGTTGTATGCAAAGGCGCGCGCGGGGTTGATCAGCAATTTCACCGGCATCGATTCGCCATACGAACTGCCGGAGCATCCGGAAATCGTCGTCGACACAGTCGAATCACCTGCCGATGCGATCGCCGAACGTATCGTGGCCGAGTGCCTGAAAGACCGTCGTTGATTGCGCTGGACACGTTGAACATATCCGCTGCGTAGCGTGCGCCCATGGACCGATTGCAGCGGCAGCGGCTTCGTGGCCGATTGCCGGATCGAACCGAATTCATGTCGTGCCGCGCGCGCATTGAAGATCGATGCGGGAAACTCCGCACGTCGCTGCGCGTTTTACCGCCCCAGGCCGCTGCTCCCGCCGTTGAACGGCGTCGCCGACGTCGTACACATGGCCCTCACGCATGAAAATGAATAGGCATTTTCAAGCGTGTTTTTTGGTACCGCATACGCGCTCTGGACATCGGTGAACACGCTTAGAGTGGGCCGGCAGCACCATTCACGAATTCGTGATCTTGGCTCGACTATTCAGACCATCCCGATCACCCAAGGATGGTTTTTCAAATGCGCAATCTTCTCTTCCTCGGGTTGCTGGGCGCGATGCTGGGCGCAAGCTCGGATCCCTGCCTGGCAGCCACCGCAACTCACTCGGCCAGCTTGTCTCCGGCAAGCTCGGTCGCCCGGCTGCCCGACCGTGGCAGTTTTGTTTCCTACACCGCCGGTGGATCGCACCAGGCGGGTGCTTCGACCTGGCACGAAGTGCAACTGAGCGAAGCGCACGCGATCAATGCCATTGCACGCGGTGGCATGGTCATCGCGGCGCCCAACGGAAGCCCGATACGGTTGCAGTTCGCGCGCCGCGTGGTGCATCCGGACGGCAACTGGACATGGGTCGGACGCCCCGAAGGCGCTGGCAAGGGCCAGGAAGCGATCCTGACCTTTGGCCCAAAAGCGGTTTTCGGCTCCATTCCCAACGGCAAAGGATTGCCTCTTGAGGTTGCAACCAAAGGTGGTCGCGTCTGGATGGTTGAAACCGACCAGAGCAAGCTCGCAGCTTCCAGCGACGCGGCCAGCGGCAACGACATGTATTCGGCGCCCGCGCATCATTCCGCGTCTAGCACGCAGCCTGCATCGACTGCCTTCGCGGCGGCCGCGACGCCTGGAGGAAGCAAGTCCTTCCCGGCGCAGGTTGACCTGATTCTCGGCTACACGACGGGGTTTGCAACACGGTGGGGCGGCACATCGCAAGCCAACACCCGGCTGAATTTCATCGTGGACGTGGCGAACCAGGCCTACACGAACAGCCAGGTCAACGGCCAGGTCGTACTGTTGCGCACGGTGGAGGTCAACTACACCGACGACACGCAGAACCGGGCGACGCTGTACGCGTTGTCCGGTGTGACGTGTACGCTAACCACTGCGTCAGGGCAGCACTACCTCCCCGATTCGGGTGCGAACTGCACGTCGGCGACGCGACCGGCCGCGCTGCAACCCCTCATCACCGCGCGCCAGCAATACGGTGCGGACGTGGTATCGCTGGTGCGCAACTATACGTTGCCATCCAACCAGACCTGTGGCGTGGCGTGGCTGCTTGGCGGAGGCCAGGGCACGCTTGACGCCAGCAGCGCCGACTTCGCACTGTCGGTCGTCAGCGATTCGGGCGGCACCCTCTATCCTGCGAACGGCAACACGTGCCGCAACGAAACGCTTGCCCACGAACTCGGCCACAACATGGGCCTGGCCCACGACAGTGCCACGGCCGCCGGCAGCGACGATTCCAACACCGACGGAAACCTGCTGGATCCCGAGGAGTACGGGGTCTTCAGCGATTCCTTCGGCTACAAGACCGGGGCGGGTGCGGGTAATTTCTACGACATCATGGCGCAGCCGAACCTGGGCCAGGCGAGCTACCGCGTGTTCTCCAATCCGCGCATCACCATATGCGGAGGGTTTGCCTGCGGTGTAACCGGACAGGCCGACAGTGCACGCACGCTCGACCTGACAATGCCCGTGGTTGCATCCTTCCGGACGCTGGTTGCCGGGCCCAACCCAAAGACGACGCCGTAGCGCACTCGTCGTTTCAGCAGGAGCCGGGCTGGCCGCATACGCTGGCCCGGTTTTTTTTTCGCCTCATCGGCAACAACGCGCTTGCCTAGATGCGCACCTGGTCGATGGCCTCTTCGTCACAGACGATGTCGTTGGCCCCCCCGGCGTTTTGCTCCAAGCCTGCCGGCAATGCCGGGATCGCACCGATGTTGGCGTAGTGGCGCAAAAAGCATCGCATCACGTGGTCCACGCCGGTGTCGCGGATCCCGCGATAGTCATCCTCGTAATAGACCGAATTCGTGTAGCTGCCGGTAATGATCTCGTACGACGGAAAATAGTCGACCCAGTCGAATGTGCGGTAGGCCATGTCCGCCGCCACCCGAAGCACCGACTTGCTGTATGAAGTGGCGACCAGCACGTTGCGGTTTTCGTACGTCGCGATCAGCGGGACTGGGGACACCGTCAACAAAACCCGGACCGACGGGTTCACCCGCTTCAGTCCTGCAAGAAAGGTATTGAGGTCGGACAGGACGTCGTGGATGTCCAGGTTTACGAACGCATGCAGCGACTCATCGAAGCTTCCACCCGAGACGCCCGGCGCCAGCGGATACACGGTGCCATCGGCAAGCGATCGCCAGGTCTCGGTCAATCCCAGGGTAAACACGAAAACGTCGCACTCGGTGAACATGCGGCGCACGGCGTCCAGATGCACACGGCGTTCGTCGCGGACGGCCTGGATCGACGCGAAGCCGTCAGGGTCGATCTGCGGCCGCAGCGCGTCGACGTAGCGGCCGTCCGCGCGCAGCCAGGCGGCCTCGGCATGCTCCCGGCCTTCGAAGCATTCCTGGAAAAGCTGGAGAAGCTGTCGCGAGGTGTAGATGTTGCCGTAGCGGCATGAAAACACGCCGTAGCCCTTGGGTCTGCGTTGATCAACCGAAAGGTGACAGCCGGCTTCAGTGATGAAGTAGTTGAATCCGATCTTGGAGAGTCGATTGGAAATATGTTGCGCGAAGCAACTGCCGCCCGTGGCGATGCGGTCACCCGGCGAAATGGTAAACCGTGTGGCGGTAACAGGGTCGTATCGAAAACGTTCGACCCCGGTCACGGCGGTCCGCCAGAACTGATGTGAGCCTACATTCCTGTATGGATTGTTCGTCATAGCATCTCTGACACGATTGGCAATGTCCTGTCGAATAAGGCTTTGTGCAGAGGATGAATTGACACATCCAGTTCGCGATATAGGGCGTAACTGCTGGTCACAAAGTCGTCAAGGCGCATGAAGCCGCTGTAACCGGCGCGCTTGAACAGATAACTGCCGGTAACGCCCAGTGTGGAGGCTATTTCGGGGTACACAGGAAATATCGGTGCGTTCGCCAGGTTGTCATGCGGAAGGGCCTCGCGGTAGTTCGCCTCGAAGCCGGCCCGATCTAGAAGCGCGCAAGCTACGTCACGAATGCAGTGGATCCTCGGATGGTTGTTGGAATACATGAAAGGTCCGTTGCGAGTCCAGTTCGCAAATCGAGCGTCCATGGATAATCCGCAGTCGCGGAATTGGCGCAGCAGCGCATCGCGCGCGCCGTCCCAGAAGGCGTAGTAGCCCAAGGCGCCGTAAACCTCGTCGCGATAGAGAAGGACCGTCTCTCGGGCGGAAAACCCGCAACGAAATGCTGCGTATGCAATCAGCGAATGGTAGTCGCCCGTGGCGCCTTTGAGCGGTTGGCCATCCGCAGTGACGAGATGGCAAAGATCCGGATGGTAGGCGTCGAAGAAGATTGTCGGAACCGACCAGAATTGACGGAAACGAGTACGGTCGATTTCGAGGTTTGTTTCCAGTTTTGGCGAGACCAGAACAAGATCAAACTCGTCGCTTCGATCCAGCAATTGTTCTGATTGCTTTTTGAACGCTGCCGGGTCGTACGACTCGACTTCTATCTCGTCGCTGAGCAGATTGAGGCAGTTTCCGAGTCCCATGACCTGGCAGTTGTAGACAAGCAGCCAACGTTTCCGCTCTGTCGGCTTTGTTGCTGCGCGTACCCTTGCCATTGCAGTGGAGTCCATTACAGATTCTGGTAATTCGGCCCCGAGCCACCTTCCGGCGTCACCCAGGTGATGATCTCGTAGGGGTCCTTGATGTCGCAGGTCTTGCAGTGCACGCAGTTGGCGGCGTTGATCTGCAGGCGCTTGCCGGCGCTGCCGTCCGTCGACGTGGCATCGACGATTTCGTAGACGTTCGCCGGACAGAAGCGGGTGCAGGGATTCCCGTATTCGACGGTGCAGCGTTCGATGCAGATGCTGGTGTCGTGCACGACCAGGTGTACGGGCTGGTCTTCGTCGTGTTCGGTGGCGGCGTAATACACGCCCTGCAGGCGATCGCGCGGCGGCAGCGTCCGCTGCGTGTAATCGCGTTTGATCGTTTCGTGCTCGCCGAGCTTGTCCAGCGCACTCCAGTCTGGTTTGTTATGCAGCGTCCAGGGCGACAGGCCCCCGGTGGCGGTTTCCCACGCGGCGTTCAACAGGCCAGGCCACAAGCCGCGCTTGAAACCGGGCTTGATGTTGCGGACCTTGCGCAGTTCTGCCATTGCGGGCGACGCACGCAGTTTCGCGTCGAAACCGGTCGTCTCCATCGACTGCGCCAGATGCTCGGCCGCCAGCATTCCGCTGCGGATCGCCTGGTGGGTGCCCTTGATCTTGGGCACGTTGAGCAACCCGGCGCCATCGCCGATCAGCAGCGCACCGGGCATTTCCACTTTTGGCAGCGACTGCCAACCGCCAGTAACAATTGCGCGCGCGCCGGCCGATACGATGCTGCCGCCTTCGAGCAACGGCGCGACCGTGGGATGGTTCTTCCACTGCTGGAAGGCTTCCCATGGCCGGTAGTCGGGATCGCTGTAATCCAGGCCGCTGACATAACCCAGCGCCACGCGATCCTGGTCCAGGTGATAGAGAAAACTGCCGCCGTAGATATGGTTGTCGGCGGGCCACCCGAGCGTATGCACGATCTTGCCCGGGGTCACGCGCCCGGCCGGCAGCTGCCATAACTCCTTGATGCCGATCGAGTACGCCTGCGGATCGCTGTCGGCATCGAGCGCAAAACGTTTCACCAGCTGCTTGGTCAGGCTGCCGCGTGCGCCCTCGGCAAGCACGGTCACTTTCGCCCTGATATCGATGCCGGCGGTGAACCCAGGTTTGTGCGCGCCGTCCCGGGCGACACCCATGTCACCGATGCGCACGCCGATCACGCGGCCGAAGTGTTCGCCGGGCGTGTCGTCGTGCAGCGCGGCCGCGGCCGCGAAGCCCGGATAGATTTCGACACCGAGCGCTTCGGCTTGCGGTGCCAGCCACGCGCACATCGCGCCAAGACTGACGATGAAGTTGCCGTGGTTCTTCATTCCCGGAGGCACTGGCAACTTGCGGCCCCCGGACTTGCTCAGCAGCCAGAATTCGTCCTCACCCGCCGGTACGCAGATCGGCGGCGGCGCATCACGCCAGTTGGGTAGCAACGCGTCCAGCGGACCCGGTTCGATCACAGCGCCCGACAGGACATGGGCGCCGACGACGGCGCCTTTTTCGATCACGCAGACCGACAGTTCGGGATTGAGTTGTTTCAGGCGAATGGCGAAGGACAGCCCGGCCGGTCCCGCACCGACGGTCACCACGTCGTATTCCATGACGTCGCGTTCGACTTCGCTCATGCCTGGTTCCGCCTTGCGACTGCTGAACCGCTGATTCTCGGGGTTTGCGCAGGAGCCGGCAAATCGGCAGCATCGATTGATGCCGCTGATCCCCGTGGAAT
>JAQGOI010000058.1 GCA_028293685.1 Lysobacteraceae bacterium
GTCGCGGTGGGCGACACGGTCAAGCTCGACCAGGGCCTGGTGACCCTCGAATCCGACAAGGCAACGATGGAAGTGCCATCGAGCGTTGCCGGCATCGTGCGCGAATTGAAGGTCAAGGTCGGCGACAAGGTATCGGAGGGCAGTGTTGTCGCCGTGATTGAATCCGGCGTGGCACGCGCTTCATCGCCGACCCCTGCAGCCGCGGATGCGGGCAAGCGCGCTTCGACACCAGCTGAAACGTCCGCGTCAAAAGCGCCTGCATCCCAGCCTTCACCCGCCGCGCAGAAGAAGGAGTCGGCAACTGCGCCGCAAGCGGCTGCGGGAAGCGGTCGCAAGGCCGATATCGAATGCCAGCTGGTCGTACTCGGCGCCGGTCCGGGTGGCTACACAGCGGCATTCCGCGCCGCCGACCTCGGCCTGGACACGGTGCTGATCGAACGCTATCCGCAGCTGGGCGGCGTCTGCCTCAACGTCGGATGCATTCCGTCCAAGGCGCTGCTGCATGCCGCGGCGGTGATCGACGAAGCCGCGCATGCATCGCAATACGGCGTGGACTTTGGAAAGCCAAGAATCACCCTTGAGAAATTGCGCGACTACAAGAATAAAGTCGTCAGCCAGTTGACCAAGGGCCTGGCGACGATGGCCCGGCAGCGCAAGGTGCGCGTGGTCACCGGCAGTGGCCGCTTCGTATCGGCCAACGAGATCGAGATCGCCGGCGAAAGCGGAACGCAGCTGTTGCGTTTCGCGCAATGCATCATCGCCGCCGGCTCGCAGGCGATGAAGCTGCCCGGCTTTCCGTGGGAGGACCCGCGGGTGATGGATTCGACCGACGCGCTCGAGCTCGCGGAAATACCAAAGCGCCTGCTGGTCGTCGGCGGCGGCATCATCGGCCTGGAAATGGCGACCGTGTTCCGTGCGTTCGGGTCGCAGGTGACCGTGGTCGAGCTGGCCGACCAGCTCATGCCCGGCGCCGATGCCGATCTGGTCAAGCCGCTTGCCGATCGCCTGAAAAAACAGAACGTCGACGTGCATCTGAAGACGAAAGTCGTCAAGGCCAGCGCAGGCAAGGACGGCATCGCCTGCACGTTCGAGGGCGCCAGTATTCCGTCGGTGACGTTGTTCGATCGCGTGCTGGTCGCGGTCGGTCGTGCCCCCAATGGCGGCAGGATCGATGCCGGCAAGGCCGGCGTGCAGGTGAACGATCGCGGATACATCGCCGTCGACCGTCAGATGCGCAGCAACGTGCCGCACATCTTCGCGATCGGTGATCTCATCGGCCAACCGATGCTGGCGCACAAGGCCACGCACGAAGGCCGCCTGGCCGCCGAAGTGGCGGCGGGTGAAAAGCGCGAATGGGTCGCACGCGTGATCCCGTCGGTGGCTTACACCGATCCGGAAATCGCCTGGGTCGGCGTCACCGAAACTGAAGCAAAAGCGAAAGGCGTCGATGTCGGTGTCGGCAAGTTCCCGTGGGCGGCGAGCGGGCGTGCAATCGGTATGGGACGCACCGAAGGCTTCACCAAGCTGCTGTTCGACAAGGCCACGCATCGCATCATCGGCGGCGCCATCGTCGGCGTTCATGCCGGTGAGCTCATCGCCGAGATTGCCTTGGCAATCGAAATGGGCGCCGAAGCCGCCGACATCGGTCACACCATCCATCCGCATCCAACGTTGAGCGAATCGGTAGGCATGGCGGCCGAGGTGTTCGAAGGCACCATCACCGATCTCTACCTGCCGAAAAAAACCTGACGCCGAGCGGCGTCTCCAGGAGTTCCCATGCCCACCCTGTACGACAAATCCAACGACCGGCTGCTCGGGCGCATCAGCCAGGCCGATCTCGATGTGCTGATCGCGCAGCTGGAAGAAGAGTCCAGCCAGGATCGTGATTACTACATCGACAACGACACGTTCCTGCGGCTTACGGACGCCGGGGCGTCGTCGACCCTGCTCGATGCCATCAAGATGGCGCTGGACCTGGGCGGCGAGGCCGACATCCGCTGGGAAGCGGACTGACCGACAGGGAGAAGCCCCGACCTTGCGGCCGGGGCTTCCGGGAGGCCTGCCGCGCGTCGACGAGGAAGTGGAGGGCAGGCCGCATCACATCGACCGCAGCCGATTGCCCTTGGTTCCGCCCGAGTGGAAATCCGGCCAGCATTCGCGGTTCCAATCGCAGATGGGCGCATTCACCGAGCTTCGCGGTTGCCGCAGAAAAGCGGCCCGGCTATACTTTTGCGGCTTCGCTGGGCCGATTGCCCGCCCCCGCAGATGAACGAGTGCAGCCCGTGCACGATCCGATCGCCGTGGGCCGCCGCTCCGCGCTGCGCGCGGTGGCCGTGCAGGCCGCCGCTGTCGCGCTGGTGGCTGCGGCCTACCTCATGCAGGGTCAGCGCCCGGCGTTGGCCGCCGCAGGTGGCGGGGCGGCGCTGGTTGCGGGGAATCTGCTGTCGACGCTGCTGGCATTCGGCGGCGGCATCCAGCCGGCGGGTTCCGCGATGGTGCGGACGTTGGTCGGAGCGATGGGAAAGTGGTGGGTGGTAATGGCCGGATTGGCCATGGTGCTGGGGTTCTGGCGGTTGCCTGCCATCCCCGCACTGGTTGGACTGGGAGCGGGCCTGGTGGTCCATTCCGTTGCAATGATCGTCGAATCGAACCGAATCCGTTGAGGGCCGTGTGTGAGCGCTGAGAACACGACACCAACTGCAGCCAGCGAAGGTCTGTCTGGCTATATCCAGCATCACTTGACCCACGACACCGGCATGGTGCTGGGCGGCACCTTCCATTGGGATTCCTGGCTGGTCTCGTTGGGGCTTGGTGCGATCTTCTGCATCTGGTTCGGACTGATGGCGCGCCGCGCGACGTCCGGCGTCCCCAGCAAGGGGCAGGCGTTCGTCGAGATCGTCATCGAGTTCGTCGACAACCAGGTCAAGGACGTATTCCACGGCGATCGGCGCTTCCTCGGGCCGCTCGCATTGACGATATTCATGTGGGTCCTCTTCATGAACACGATGGACCTGCTGCCGCTGGACATCGGCAACGGCATCGTGACCCTGCTCCACGGCCATGCAGTCGCTGAGCACACATATTTCCGCATGGTGCCCACCGCCGACTTGAACACGACAGTCGCGATGGCGCTGAGCATTTTTCTCCTGACTCTCTTCTATTCCATCAAGGCCAAGGGCTTTGGGGGCTTCGGGAAGGAATTGCTGACCGCGCCGTTCCATACCGAGGGTCCGGTCGGCAAGGTCGCGATGGTCCTGCCCAATCTCATCCTCAACCTCGTTGAATACCTGTCCAAGCCCGTGTCGCTGTCGATGCGACTGTTCGGCAACATGTACGCCGGCGAGCTCGTCTTCATGCTGATCGCAGGATTGCTGACGTCCTGGATCACCTTCATTCCAGGTGTGATCGCAGGCGCCTTATGGGGCGGATTCCATATCCTCATCATCGTGCTGCAGGCCTTTATTTTCATGGTGCTGTCCGTCGTCTACATCGCGATGGCGCACGAGCACCACTAAGCACGTTGCATTTTTTCATCCACCCGTCTTTACCATCGCTCGAAGGAAACGTTCATGGACATGCATCAATTCATCGCCCTCATCCAGGCCAACACTGCCATCGGCATCGGCCTGATGATCGGTCTCGGCGCGCTCGGCGCGTGTATCGGTATTGGCATCATGGGCTCCAAGTTTCTTGAAGCTGCCGCGCGTCAGCCGGAGCTGGTCCCGATGCTGCAGGGCCGCATGTTCCTTCTCGTTGGCCTGATCGATGCGTCGTTCATCATCGGCCTGGCCATGGCGCTGTTCTTCGCGTTCGCCAATCCGCTGCTGTCCCGCTTCGGCTGATTGAGTTGACCGGTTGCCCGCGCAGGCGGGCGCCGACTCTCTGTGTCGCCGCGTAACTATTGAAGTATTCGAGGAAAGGTCGTCATGGAAATTGGCATGACTCTACTGGGCCAGGCACTGTCGTTCGCGATCGTGATCTGGGCCACCGCCAAATGGATCTGGCCACATCTCACGGCCGCCATTGAAGAGCGGCAGCAGCGAATCGCCGAAGGCCTCGCCGCGGCCGATCGCAGCCAGAAGGATCTGGCGTTGACGCAGGAGAAGGTCAACGAGGCATTGAAGGAAGCGCGGGTCAAGGCCAACGAAATCATCGACCAGGCGCATCAGCGCGCGGTGCAGATGATCGAGCAGGCCAAGTCCGACGCGATCGCCGAAGCCGACCGGCAGAAGGCGCTCGCCACGGCTGACATCGATGCCGCCACCAACCGCGCGCGCGAAGGCCTGCGCACGCAGGTATCCGCGCTTGCGGTGAGTGGCGCCGAGAAGCTGCTGCGCCGTGAGATCGATGCCGGTACCCACAAGGCGCTGCTCGACGAACTGGCGGCCCAGCTGTGAGCCAGGCGTTGACGCTGGCCCGGCCTTACGCACGCGCGGCATTCGCCAGTGCGCGTGAGGCGGGGACGCTTGCGGCGTGGTCGGACTCGCTCGAATTCGCCGCCCGCATCGCGGCCGATCCCCAGGTTGCCAGCTTGCTGGGCAACCCGCGGCTTGTCGCTGCGGACGCCGTGGGACTGCTATCTCCCGATGGCGCACATCCCGATTTCGCCAACTTCCTGGCGCTGCTGGCGGAAAACCATCGCCTGCAGCTGCTGCCTGAGGTCGCGGGGTTGTTCGCCGGATTGCGTGCGGAAGCCGAGCGCGTGATCAAGGCCAGGGTGACATCGGCCACGATGCTGCCCGATGCCGAACTCGCCACCATCACGGCGGCGCTGCGCAAGCGCTTCGGCCAGGACGTGGATGTCGATACGGCTGTCGATGCCACCCTGATCGGCGGCGCCGTGATCACCGCGGGCGACGTCGTCATCGATGGTTCGCTGCGCGGCAAGCTCGAGCGGCTGCAGTCGGCGTTGGCGGCATGAAGCCGGGAGTCGGGAATGGGGATTAGGGAATCGACAACGGCATTGCTGTTCGCCTGACGATTCTCCATTCCCGATTCCCCATTCCCGAAAGAACGTAAACGAAGCCGGATTCCGCACCAGCGGAACGGTTCAAGGAAGCGAAAAAATGGCAACCACCCAGCTCAATCCATCCGAAATCAGCGAACTGATCCGCAACCGCATCGCCAAGGTCGGGCTTGCCGCCGAAGCGCGCAACGAAGGCAC
>JAQGOI010000064.1 GCA_028293685.1 Lysobacteraceae bacterium
CAGTTATCCGCCAAACCAGCCGATGTTGTACGCAGAGGACTTCTCGCCGAACACGGCGCAGGGTGCGTGTCCGGAATGCCATGGGCTGGGGCCTGTGTATGCGGTGACGGAGCAGTCGATGGTGCCGGATCCGTCGCTGAGCATCCGCGATCGCGCGATCGCGGCGTGGCCGCCGGCGTGGCACGGGCAGAACCTGCGCGACATCCTGGTGACGCTGGGCTACGACGTCGATACGCCGTGGCGGGATCTGCCGAAAAAAACGCGCGACTGGATCCTGTATACCGACGAGCAGCCGACGGTGCCGGTGTATGCCGGCTTCACGCCGAAGGAAACGCGTGCGGCACTGCGGCGCAAGGAGGAACCGAGCTACATGGGCACCTTCACCGGTGCGCGGCGCTACGTTCTGCACACCTTCGCCACCACGCAGAGCGCGCTGATGAAGAAGCGGGTGGCGCGGTACATGGTCGGCAGCGTGTGCCCGCTGTGCAAAGGACGACGGCTCAAGCGCGAGGCGCTGTCGGTGACATTCGCGGGCATGGACATCGGCACGCTGTCGCAGCTGTCGCTCAACCGCATGGCACAGGTGCTGCGGCCGGCGGCGGAAGGCAAGTTCGAGGAAGTGACCGCCCGTGGGAAGAAGACGCTCAGTCGCGACGCCGGGCGCAAGGACGCTGCGCGACGCGTGGCGGCGGGTGGGTCGGCGCATGCGGGCGGCTCGGATGTACGCCGCACGCCGGAGCTGTCGGAAGAAAAACGCATTGCCGCGCAGCGGATCGCGCACGACCTCGTCGATCGTGTTGCCACGCTGCAGGCGCTGGGTCTGGGCTACCTGTCGATGGATCGCACCACGCCGACCTTGTCGCCCGGCGAACTGCAACGCCTGCGCCTGGCGACCCAGATCCGATCCAACCTGTTCGGTGTGGTCTACGTGCTCGACGAGCCGACTGCCGGCCTGCATCCGGCCGACAGCGAGGCGCTGCATGTCGCGCTCGATCAGCTCCGGCGCGCGGGCAACACGCTGTTCGTCGTCGAACACGATCTGGAGATGATGCGACGCGCCGACTGGCTGGTGGACGTCGGCCCAGATGCAGGCCAGCACGGTGGGCGCGTGCTCTACAGCGGGCCGCCGCAGGGACTGGCGGACGTGAAGCAGTCGCGTACGGCGCGCTATCTATTCGCGCACGGAGTTGTCGAATCCCGTACACCACGCGTGCCGCGTGCATGGCTGGAGATGCGCGGGATCTGCCGCAACAACCTTCACGACATTGACGCGCGGATTCCGCTGGGCGTATTCACCGCGGTCACGGGTGTGTCGGGTTCAGGTAAATCGAGCCTGGTGAGCCAGGCATTGGTCGAACTGGTCTGCCAGCACCTGGGACATGCACCCGACGCCGACGAGCCCGACAGCGAGGAGCTGCGCCCCAACGTCGCATCGCCAACCGCAGGACGCATCACTGCCGGCCTGGATGCCGTGCGCCGGCTGGTGAATGTCGACCAGAAACCGATCGGTCGCACGCCGCGCTCGAATCTTGCGACGTACACCGGGCTGTTCGATCACGTGCGCAAACTGTTTGCCGGCACCAGGCAGGCGAAGGCGCGGCGCTACGACGCTGGACGCTTTTCGTTCAACGTCGCCAAGGGCCGTTGCGAAACATGCGAGGGCGAGGGCTTCGTCAGCGTCGAACTGCTGTTCATGCCCAGCGTGTACGCGCCGTGCCCGACCTGCCACGGCGCGCGCTACAACGCGAGGACGCTGGAGGTGCTGTGGAACGGCAGGAACATCGCCGACGTGCTTGGCATGACGGTCGAGGAAGCGCTCGCGTTCTTCGTCGAAGAACCCGCGGTGCGCAAGCCGCTCGCCGTTCTCGATGCGATCGGTCTGGGCTACCTGCGCCTGGGTCAGCCGGCGACGGAACTGTCCGGCGGCGAAGCACAGCGCATCAAGCTGGCGACTGAACTGCAACGCAGCCAGCGTGGCGAATCGCTCTACATCCTTGACGAGCCAACCACCGGCCTGCATCCGCTGGATGTCGATCGGCTGATGGTGCAACTGCATGGACTGGTGGACGCAGGCAACACGGTGATCGTGGTCGAGCACGAGTTGCGGGTGGTTGCCGATGCCGACTGGGTCATCGACATCGGGCCGGGCGCGGGCGAGGAGGGCGGGCGGATCGTGGCCGAAGGTACACCGCGTTCGGTCACGACCGCTGCCGGCAGCCGCACGGCGCCCTACTTGGAAAGAGTGCTGGCTGGTTGATGCGGCGCGATCGCGCCGAGACAGCGCTCAGGACATGGCGGCGCCGCCTCGGCGCGCCAGCATGCGTTCTGACTTCACGACATGTCCCGAGTGCAGCTTCAACCACGATTCCATGGCGTCGGCCGTCATCGGCCTGGCGACGTGATAGCCCTGGATTCCATCGCATTGCTGCAGGAAGAACTCGGCCTGTGCCGCGGAGTCGACGCGTTCGGCAATCACGCGGATGCCGAGCGTGTGGCCAAGGTCGATGAGGGCGCCGGCAAT
>JAQGOI010000098.1 GCA_028293685.1 Lysobacteraceae bacterium
GGCTATCCGCTGCAGATCCAGACCCACGGCCAGGGTCGGAGCGCATCGGACACGGTCACCATGCATTACTCGCGGTTCAACGATCCAACGATCAGGATCGACGTGCCATAGCGGCGGCGCGGGGCGCGGGGGATCGAATCGGACAGTTGAAGCTGGCGGCGCGAGTTCCCTCGGCGCGCGGCAGCGCGGCGGAATGCGCATCTGGGCGTGTCTTCGATCCGCGCGCACAATGCCTACATGCGCGAACCCAAGCTCAACACGTCGCCGTCTCCGGGCGACGAGGTCAAGACCACGACCTGCTACATGTGCGCGTGCCGTTGCGGCATCAAGGTCTGGCTGACCGACGGAAAGATCCGCTACATCCAGGGCAATCCCGCGCATCCGGTCAATCGCGGCGTGCTCTGCGCCAAGGGCGCGGCCGGCATCATGCAGCACTACTCGCCGGCCCGACTGAACAAGCCGCTGCTGCGCGTGGGGGAACGTGGAAGCGGGGAATTCAGGGAGATCGAGTGGGACGAGGCGATGCAGATCGCCACCGGTTGGCTGGCACCGATCCGCGAGCGCAATCCCGATGAGCTTGCGCTTTTCACTGGGCGCGACCAGTCGCAGGCGCTGACCGGCTGGTGGGCGCAGCAGTTCGGCACGATCAACTATGCCGCCCACGGCGGTTTCTGCTCGGTCAACATGGCTGCCGGCGGTCTGTATACGCTGGGCGGCAGCTTCTGGGAATTCGGCGAGCCCGATTGGGAGCACACGCAATACCTGATGCTGTGGGGCGTGGCCGAAGACCACGATTCCAATCCGATCAAGCTTGGCCTGGGCAAGCTCAAGGCACGCGGCGCCAAGATCGTCGCGGTCAATCCGGTGCGCAGCGGTTACGGCGCGATCGCCGACGAATGGATTGGCATCCGGCCCGGCACCGACGGGCTGTTCGCCTTTGCGCTGATCCACGAATTGCTGCGCGCCGATCGCATCGACCTCGACTACCTCGTGCGCTACGCGAACGCGCACTGGCTGGTGATCCGCAATCCCGGTGGCGCCGACGATGGCCTGTTCGCGCGCGACGGCGCCGACAATGCCCTGTGCTGGGACAACGATGCAGGGGTTGCGCGCGACGCCGGCGCCATCGACATCAGTCCGGCGATCGTCGGCCAATACACGCTCGCCAACGGCCGCGTCGCGGTGCCGGTATTCCAGTTGATGGTCGACCGCTATCTGGATCCGCAGTACTCGCCCGACGGCGTGAGTGAACGTTGCGGCATTCCCGCCGACACGATCCGCCGCATCGCGCGCGAACTCGCCGCGGCCGCGTTCGACAGCAAACTGTCGCTGCCGATCGCATGGACCGACAGCTGGGGGCGCGAGCACGCGGAGATGGTCGGGCGACCGGTGTCGATGCACGCGATGCGCGGGATCAGCGCGCACAGCAATGGTTTTCATACGTGCCGTGCGCTGCACCTGCTGCAGCTGCTGCTGGGCGCGATCGATACGCCCGGATCGTTCCGCTACCAGCCACCGTTCCCGAAACCGATCCCGCCGGCGAACCGCCCTGGTCGCACGCGCGGCGACAACGGTGCGCTGGACGCGCCGCCGCTGGGCTTCGTGCATGGACCGGAAGACCTGCTGGTCGACGTCGACGGCCAGCCGCGACGCATTGACCACGCGTTCTCCTGGGCGTATCCGCTGGCGGCACACGGCATGCTGCACACGGTCATCCGTAATGCGCATGCAGGCAACGCGCCAGGTGCAAGCGGGCACAAGATCGACACGCTGCTGCTGTTCATGGCCAACATGAGCTGGAACTCGGCGATGAACACGCGAGAGACAATGCACTGGCTCACCGACAAGGATGCCGACGGCGGGTACCGCATCCCGCACATCATCTACAGCGATGCCTATGCCTCGGAGATGGTGGCGTACGCGGACCTGGTGCTGCCCGACCCGACCTATCTCGAACGCTTCGATGCGATCTCGCTGCTGGACCGGCCGATCTCCGATGCCGACGGGGTCGCGGATGCGATCCGGCATCCGCTGTTCGATCCGGCGACGCAGGCATCCGATCCGGACGACAGGCCGCGCGATGTACGCGGCTTCCAGTCGGTGCTGCTCGACCTCGGCGCGCGGCTCGGGTTGCCGGGCATGGTGCACGCCGACGGCGCGCCGCTGTATCGCGACTACGCCGATTACATCGTGCGCCACGAGCGCAGCCCGGGCGTCGGCCTGCTGGCCGGCTGGCGTGGTGCGGACGGCAGCCAATCCGGCAAAGGCGCACCCAATCCACACCAGCTCGAGGCCTACATCGCCAACAACGGCTTCTGGCGCGAGGAGCTTCCCCAGCACGCGCGCTATTACAAGATGGCCAACCGCGGTTACCTGCAATGGGCGCAGAAGCGTGGCTTCGTCGCCAACAGCGATCCGATCGTGATGCAGCTGTATTCCGAAACGCTGCAGAAGTTCCGGCTGGCGGCCCAGGGACACGGCGACGTACAACCACCGGCCGAACACCGCGAACGCGTGGAAACCTATTTCGATCCGTTGCCGATCTGGTACGAGCCGTTCGAAGGCGCGCAGACCAGCGGCGATACCTTTCCGCTCAGCGCGGTGACGCAGCGACCGATGTTCATGTACCACTCGTGGGGCGGCCAGAACGCGTGGTCGCGCCAGATCGCGTCGCGCAACTGGCTGTACCTGCATCCGGACACCGCAATGCGCTTTGGCATCGCCGATGCCGACTGGATCGAGGTCACCTCGCATCACGGCAGCATCCGCGTGCAGGCGAAGTTTGCGGCCAACGTGCAGCCCGATACCGTGTGGACCTGGAATGCGATCGGCAAACGCAAGCGGGCATGGACGCTGGCCGCCAATGCGCCGGAAGCCAGCAAGGGGTTCCTGCTCAATCATCTGATTTCCGACATCACGCCCAAAGGCGATTACGCCAACGCCGATCCGGTCACCGGACAGGCGGCGTGGTTCGACCTGCGCGTGTCGATCGGCAGGACGGAGCCACGCGACGAAAGCGAGCCGCAATTCGCGCCGCTCGTATTCGCCGTCGCCGACGACGCGCCGCTGCGATACGGTGCGCGCATGCGCAACCGCGAACACGCCAGCAAGGCCGGCACGGACAAGGAACGCGAGTGACCAGCCTGCCGCCGCCGTCGACAAAAAAACTGGGACTGGTGATCGATCTCGACACCTGCGTGGGCTGCCATGCCTGCGCCGTCGCGTGCAAGGAATGGAACGCCGGCGGCATCGCCGGACCACTGACCGACAGCGATCCGTACGGCAAGGCGCCCGACGGCGTCTGGTTCAATCGCGTGCACAGCTACGAGTTGGAGGCGACCAGCGCCTGCGCCGGTGCGACTGCGCAGCCAGCGCAGACGCTCCATTTTCCGCGTTCCTGTCTGCATTGCGAAACGCCGGCGTGCGTGACCGTATGTCCGACCGGCGCCAGCTACAAGCGCGGCGAGGACGGCATCGTGCTGGTCGACGAGGACAAGTGCATCGGCTGCGGGTTGTGCGCGTGGGCCTGTCCGTATGGCGCCCGCGAGATGTCGCCAGTGGAAGGCGTCATGAAGAAATGCACGTTGTGCGTGGATCGCATCTACAACGAGAACCTGCCAGAAGCCGAGCGCGAACCCGCCTGCGTGCAGGTCTGTCCGACGCGCGCGCGTCATTTCGGCGATCTCGGCGATCCCGATTCGGCCGTGTCCAGGCTCGTCGCCGAGCGAGGGGGCGTCGCGCTGATGCCGGAGCTGGGCTACCAGCCGGTCAACCGCTATCTGCCGCCGCGCGCGCGGCGCGCAGGGGGCGAACAAGAGACAGAGGGTGAAACGATTGCGAGCGAAGCGGCGTCAGGTTGGTTGAGCAGGATTCTGCGTCGATGACCAGCGCGCATGACGCTGGTTGTCGATCAACTCCGGCGCGCGGCAGCGCCGCGGACCGGGCACGCAGGTCCGGCCTGCGGTGGCGCGGCGCCCACGTGCGGCGATCGGGCGCTTGAATCCTGCACTGTCCGTCATTTTTTTCACCACGCTGTCTGGAGCCGGCTACGGCCTGCTGATGTGGACGGCCATGGCTGCGCTGTGCGGACAACCGGCGCGACCGTTGCTGGCATCACTGGGCGTGGCGCTGGTGCTGGTGACGGTGGGGCTCGCCAGTTCCATGGCGCACCTGGGCAAGCCGCAGCGCGCCTGGCGCGCGCTGTCGCAATGGCGCACGTCGTGGCTGTCGCGCGAAGGCATCGTCGCATTGCTGACCTACGTGCCGGCGCTGTTGCTTGGCGCGGCGCTGTTGCCGGGGATGATGGCTGCGGACGGACGGGGTTCGGCCATCGCTTTCAATGCGGCCGGCATGCTGTGCGCTGGCGCCCTGATGGTCTGCGCGTTCGCCACGGTGGTCTGCACGGCGATGATCTACGCGTGTCTGAAGCCCATACCGGCCTGGCGCCACCGCCTGGTGGTGCCGGTCTACCTGCTGTTCGCGGTGTTCTGCGGCGGTCTGCTGAGCATCGCACTGCTGCCACGGAGCATCGGCACCGTCATGACCGCACTGGCGTGCGCGGCGGCAGCAACGCTGGTCGGCTGCAAGTGGCGCTACTGGCGCGACATCGATGCCGCGCCGTTGCCGCAGACGCGCGGCGACGCGGTCGGTCTGCCGGCACGCGCGGTGAGCGTGTTCGAACGCCCGCACACCGAGGCCAATTACCTCACGCGCGAGATGGCGTTCGTGCTGGCACGCAAGCACGCGATGCGATTGCGCTGGCTGGCGACGGTGCTGCTGGCGATCGTGCCGATCGGTTGCCTGCTTGCGGCCTGGGCGTTGGGCGGCAACGCGGCATGCCTGGCCATCGCCGCCGTCTCGGCGCTGGCCGGCGCGTTCGTCGAACGCTGGCTGTTTTTTGCGCAGGCGCGGCACATGGTGACGCTGTATTACTGACGCGTCGGCGACAGCTCCCGCACGGCACGCGCGCTGCACGCTAGGAGACGAAGGGGCCGGTGTCCGGTTCAGCGCTCTCAGTCAGCA
Source organism: Lysobacteraceae bacterium (assembly GCA_028293685.1). Classification (GTDB taxonomy): domain Bacteria; phylum Pseudomonadota; class Gammaproteobacteria; order Xanthomonadales; family Xanthomonadaceae; genus Cognatiluteimonas. Next base: position 5,023 of record JAQGOI010000098.1, read on the forward strand.
AGGCACCCGCGCCGCAGGCCAGCAGTTGCTTCGCCACGTCACCACCCAACGTTTGCGCACCGTCAGCCGGCATCGACGCCTGCGCGCGCACCAGCACACCGCTACGCGACGATCCCACCAGCCCATGCAACTGCAGCTGCCCGCCGCTCAGTTGCGCATAGGCCGCCACCGGCACGTGGCAACTGCCGTGCAGGGCGAGATTCATCGCGCGCTCGGCTTCCACGCAGGTGCGTGTGGCCGCATCATCCAGCGCCACGCAAAGCGCGTGCATGCCGGCGTCGTCGTCGCGGCATTCAATCGCGATCGCGCCCTGCGCCGGCGCCGGCAGCCAGGTCGGTGCATCGAGCCGCGACGTGATCCGCGCGCCGAAGCCAAGTCGCTGCAGGCCGGCGCAGGCGAGCACGATCGCGTCGTAGTCGCCGGCGTCGAGCCTGGCCAGGCGCGTGTTGACGTTGCCGCGCAGATCGAGCAGCTGCAGGTCCGGCCGACGTGCGCGCAGTTGCGCCTGCCGGCGCAGGGACGACGTGCCCACGCGTGCGCCCTGCGGCAGTGCATCGATGCTGTCGAATCGTGGGCTCACCAATGCGTCGGCATGGTCGGCACGGACCAGGATCGCCGGCAATGCAAAGCCGGGTTCCAGCTGCATCGGCACATCCTTGAGCGAATGCACGGCGCAGTCGGCATCGCCGCGTTGCATCGCCAGTTCGAGCTCCTTGAGGAACAGGCCCTTGCCACCGATCGCCGCCAGCGAGCGGTCCAGTACCTCGTCGCCACGCGTGCTCATCGGCACCAGTTCGACCTGCAGGCCGGGATGCGCGGCGCGCAGCTGCGTGGCGACGAACTCGCTCTGCCACAGCGCGAGCGGGCTTTTGCGGGTGGCGATGCGGAGAATGGTCATGCCTGGATTATCGCGCTACCGACGCCGCCGCGGCCGGCGATCCCGAATCCCCGATCCCGATTCCCGGATCACGGCCTTCAAAGATGCTTGACGGTCTCGCGTAGTGCCGACACGCAGCGCCGGCTGACTTCCAGGGGCTGCTTGCCGTGGCGCAGCACGGCCTGCACATGGCCGTCGGTGGAACGTTTGAGTTCGACGATCTCGTGTCGCGCCACCAGGCAGTTGCGATGGATGCGGACGAAACGTTCGCCGAATTCGTCTTCCAGCGACTTCAGCGATTCCTCGATGAGGTCCTCGCCGCGGGCGTGATGGACGACGACGTATTTCTCCTCGGCCTGCAGGTAGTGCACATCGTCCATCGGGATCAGCCGCAGGCTGCCGCGCATACGCGCACACAGGTGCGTGCGCCGCTGGCCTGCGCGCGCAGCGGCCGTGGCCTGTCCGCGCCCCGCCGCGAAGGTCCGCACCCGCTCCAGCGCCGCCGCCAGGCGCTCGGCGCGCACCGGCTTGACCAGGTAGTCGATGGCGGCAGCATCGAACGCCGACAGCGCGTGGGCGTCGAAGGCAGTACAGAACACCACGGCCGGGCGGGGCTCGAAGGCGGCCAGGTGGCGCGCGGTTTCCAGTCCGTCGATGCCGGGCATGACGATGTCCAGCAGCACGAGATCCGGAACCAGTTCCGCACAGGCGTGCAGTGCGGCATGGCCGTCACCGGCTTCGCCGACCACGGTGACGCCGGGTTGTTCTTCCAGCAGTTCGCGCAGCCGGATGCGCGCCAGCGGTTCGTCATCGACGATGACAACCCTCATGACCGCCTCCGTCGCATGCGCGACAGGACCGCAATGGCGCAGGTCACGGCTGCAGGTTCCATCGAGCGGCCCCTTCTCCCCGGATGGGAACAGCGATCTCGCACCGATAGTAGCCCTCGTGCCATTGCGACGTCATGCGCGCGCGCGGGCCGAAGGCGTAGGCCAGGCGGTGACCGACGCTGGTGGTCGCGTGCCTGGCGCCGCCACTGACGTGGTCGCGCGGCGGTAGCGATGGATTGCCGACGATGATCCGTAGTTCGTCCTTGTCGGCGACGATGCCGATATCGATGCAGCCACCTTCGGGCAGGCGGGAGATACCGTGCAGCACGGCGTTTTCCAGCAGTGGCTGCAGCACCAGCCGCGGCAACGGCAGCGTCCACGGCAGCGGCTCGAGGAGCCGCCAATCCACCTTCAGGCGCTCGCCCAGGCGCAGCGCTTCGATCGCCAGGAAACGCTCGGCCAGTTCGACCTCCTCGCGCAGGCTCGAATTGGACTCACCGGCGCCCAGCGCGGCGCGGAACAGGTCGGACAGATCCAGGATGGCGCGTTCGGCCACCACCGGGTCGTGGCGGACGAGTCCGGCAATGGTGTTCATGCTGTTGAACAGGAAGTGCGGCTTGATCCGCGCCTGCAGCGCGTCGGCTTCGGCGCGCGCACTGGCGCGCACCTGGGCCTGCCAGCCGTCGATCACGAACAGATAGCGCAACACGACCGCCGTGATCACCGCCGCGATCGCTGCGCTGCCCGAGGCGAACTGCGGCGTGTGCACGTTGTGCGGGATCAGGCCGTAGCCCAGGCTGCGATCGAGCTGATACAACAGCGCCGCTCCAAGCCAGGCGATCGCTGCCGCGGCCGCCACCGCGGTCAACGAGCCCAACGCCACCGGCAGCCGCGAAAGATGGCGACGCGATGCGCACAGCAGCACCGCGATGGTCAGCGCCAGCCACAAGGCAAAGCCGCTGGCGGACACGAAACGAAGCGGATTCCAGCGGGCGCCGCCGTCCGGCGCGAGCGCCAGTATCAGCACCACCAGTTCGGCGACGCCGAACATCGTCGCCAGGCGCGGCAGCCGGCACAGGTCCGGAAGCCACAGGTCGTCGCTGCGCACGGTGTGCCCTACCCGCCGGAAAAGCGCCGCGACAGCCAGTCGCCGATATCGCGGATTTCGTCCTGGCTGACGGCGTGTTCCATCGGATACGAATGCCAGTCCACCGCAAAACCCAGCTGCCGCAGGATCGTCGCGCTGTACAAACCGGCGGCTTGCGGAATGACCGGGTCGAGGGCGCCATGGGCCATGAACACCGGTTGCGTGGCCGCGCGCGG
>JAQGOI010000086.1 GCA_028293685.1 Lysobacteraceae bacterium
GACCGCCACGGGCCTGATCTCCCAGATCCTCGGTTACTGATCCATCCAATAAAAAGCCCCGCTTCGGCGGGGCTTTTTTGTGGGCGGCCATGGCGTACATCGCTGGCTTGGGCGCAGTCGGCTGAAGCCAGCGGCACGCATGCTAGTCTCGCGCACTTCATCCGGAGGACTCCGCCATGCGACTTCGCCTGCTCGCCGCCAGCGCGGCACTCCTGCTCGTACCGGCCTTTGCGCCCGCACATGCCGCTGACGTGAGTTGCACGCTGCACTACAACCTGGCGGGCGGCGGTGCCTTCTACAAGCATTCGACCGGCACCGGTGAAGTCACGTGCAGCAACGGCCAGCGCCTGGCCGTCGCCATCGAGTCCAAGGGCGGCGGATTGACCTTCGGTCATTCGAGCATTGTGGATGGCGTCGGCAAGTTTTCCGGTGTCTCGGATATCCACGACGTGATCGGTGGCTACGCCACGGCCGAAGCCAACGCCGGCAATGGCGACCAGGCCTCCAAGGCGCAGGTGGTGACCAAGGGATCGATTTCGCTGGCGCTGACCGGCAAGGGCACCGGCCATACGCTCGGCGTGTCGTTCGGCAGCTTCATCATTTCCGAACGCAAATAACCCTGCCCTGTCAGCGGAGACACCATGCGCAGCTTTCCACCTGTCTCGCTGATTGGCGCACCCACCGACATCGGTGCCGGTGATCGCGGCGCGGTGATGGGACCGGAGGCGCTGCGCATCGCCGGACTGGGCGAGGCCTTGTCCGCGCGCGGCATCGATGTCGTCGATGCGGGCAACGTCGACGGGCCGCGCAACCCCTGGCTTGGGCCAGTGGATGGCTACCGCCACCTGGATGCGGTGGTCGCCTGGAATCGCGCCGTCATGGATGCCGTCGGCAAGGCGTTAGGCGATGGCCGCCTGCCGATCCTGATGGGCGGCGATCATTGCCTTGGGATCGGCTCGATCACGGCGGTCGCGCGATATTGCCGTGACGCCGGAAAAACCCTGCGCGTGCTGTGGCTGGATGCGCACGCCGACTTCAACACCCATGACGTGACACCGTCGGGCAACATCCACGGCATGCCGGTCGCATGCCTGTGCGGCATCGGACCGGACGCGCTGACCCGTCTGGGCGGCGACGCGCCCGCGGTTGCACCGTCGCAGATTCGCCAGGTCGGCATCCGTTCGGTCGATCCGGGCGAGAAACGGCTGATCAAACAGCACGCGCTCGACGTCTACGACATGCGCTATATCGACGAAGTCGGCATGAAGCGCGCAATGGAACAGGCGCTGGCCGGCATGGACGACAACACCCATCTGCACGTCAGCTTCGACGTGGATTTCCTGGATCCGAGCATTGCGCCCGGGGTTGGCACGACAGTGCCCGGTGGCCCCAACTACCGCGAAGCGCAACTGGTGATGGAAATGATCGCCGACAGCGGCCGCATGGGGTCGCTGGACATCATGGAGCTCAACCCGGTGCTCGATACGCGCAACGCGACGGCACTGCTGGCCGTGGACTTGGTGGAAAGCCTCTTCGGGAAGTCGACGCTGATGCGGGACTGATCGCTGTATTCATCGGCTTTGGGGTTGTTTTCTGCGTGCCTGCGCCGTCGAGACGCGCGCCATGTTCCTGAACGTCAGTTGCGTCCGCGCGTCGCGTGCGGATGCCAAATCCACATCGGCTTCACGGACGCCTGCGTTTCATGCACGGGCGGGCCGTCCAAGGCCCTCGGTCTTAGCCCCACCTTGAGGAGTATTCGATGAAGCGACTGATCGCACTGATGATGATGGTCATGTTTTCAACCGCCGCGCTGACCGCGTGCAACACCATGGCTGGCGCTGGCAAGGACGTGCAGAAGGTCGGCGAGAAAGTGGAGGACAAGGCGCAGGACTGCAAGGACGGCAAGTGTTGAGAGCCGCCGTGTTTTGACGGAGAACGCGTGGCAGGGATGCGTGCGGGCCGGGTCACTCCCGGCCCGCTTTTTTTTGCCCACATGATGGTCGCTTCGCGCGCGCGGCAACCGCCGACCGCGCCTCCGGATCGCCAGGAATGCGTGCGTGCTGCAGCGGGTAAACTGCGTTCTGCTTCGAACAAGCGCGCGCACAGTGACCGCAACCTCCTCCATCCGGATCCTGACCGGCATCACCACGTCCGGAAGCCCACACCTGGGCAATTACGTCGGCGCGATCCGACCGGCGATCGCGGCAAGCCACGTGCCGGGGGTGGAAAGCTTCTATTTCCTCGCGGACTACCACGCGCTGGTGAAAGTGCAGGAGCCGGCCCGCGTGCAGCGCTCGACGCTGGAGATCGCGGCGGCGTGGCTGGCCTGCGGCCTCGATCCGGAAACCGTGTGGTTCTACCGACAGTCGGACATCCCCGAAATTCCTGAACTGACGTGGCTACTGACCTGCATTGCCGGCAAAGGCCTGCTCAATCGCGCACACGCCTACAAGGCCGCCGTCGACCGCAACCGCGGCGAGGGCCAGGACGATGATGCCGGTATCAACGCGGGCCTTTTCATGTATCCCGTGCTGATGGCCGCCGACATCCTGTTGTTCAACGCCAACCGGGTTCCGGTCGGCCGCGACCAGGTGCAGCACATCGAAATGGCGCGGGATTTCGCGCAGCGCTTCAACCATCTGTATGGGAATCCCGCTGGTCGTGAGTATTTCGTCCTTCCCGAGGCAGTGATCGATGAGCACGTCGCGACGCTGCCTGGCCTCGACGGGCGCAAGATGTCGAAGAGCTACGACAACACGATTCCGCTGTTCGCCCCGCGCGGCGAACTGAAGAAACAGATCCAGTCGATCGTCACCGACTCGCGCCTGCTCGGCGAACCGAAAGACACCGATGGCTCGGCCCTGTTCGAGATCTACCAGGCCTTCGCGAGCGCCGACGAGACGGCCGACATGCGCGCAGCCTTCGCCGACGGCATCGGCTGGGGCGACGCGAAGCAGCGCTTGTTCGAACGCATCGACACCGAGGTCTCCCCGCTGCGCGAACAATACGAATTGCTGATCGCGCATCCGCAACGGATCGAGGAGCAGTTGCGTGATGGAGCGCGGCGATTGCGCGAGCGCCACGCGATCCCGCGCCTGCGCGCGCTGCGCGAAGCCGTCGGGCTTCGCGATCTGTCGAAGGCGCCCCTGCATGCACGCATGGACGGCGTATCGGGAGCTGTGACCCTGCGTTCCACGGCGTCAGTGACCACGTTGGCGACGTTCAAGCAATACCGGGAGACCGACGGCAGGTTTTATTTCAAGCTCGTTGACGGCGATCGCATCCTGCTGCAAAGCGTCGGTTTCGATTCGCCGAAAGAGGCCGGCTCGCATGTCGCCAAGCTCAAACGTGGGGCTTTCGACGCCGGCGACGGCATGGTGTCGGTCGGCTCAGGCGTGGCGTTGGACGAGATCACGGCCGTGCTGGCGGCGATCGCCGCGGAGAACGAAGCGAAGTGAGCTTGGTACTGCAGCCCAGCCTGGCGCTGTGGTTGTTCGCGCCGTGGTTCCTGATCCTGGCGGTGTTGTACTGCGTGTATCCGCGGCAACCGCGGGACGCCGCGCGGCGGCTGTTCGATGCCGTCGCACTGGCGGTCGCGCTCGTAAGCTTCGTGTTGACGCTGCATTGGGCGCACTCGTATGCCGATCGGCGCTACGGCGAGATGTGGCCGCAAGTGCTGGCGACGTCGGTAGGCTACGGCGTGTTCCTGGCCGTAATGCTGCTGGCGATCTACGTGCGCCGTGCGTGGTTGCGGCGGCGGAACCCGTAGCGACAGGGCGAGTCTTGGACTCGGATGCGCTGACCCGGGCTACGCATCAAACCCAGGTATTCGGCATCGCGTCGCGTTCGGGATGTTTGTGGCGATGCGCTTATGACCAGACGTTCGGCGGCGCCCCGTGCTCCGGATGCTTCATCCGTACGACGCAGAAGCGTTGTCCGGTCGGAGCTTCCATCACCCACCACCGTTTCACGAAACCAACCCGCTTCGCGCCCAATGCTTCCAGGCGTGCGGCCTCTGCGTCGAGGTCGTCGGTCTCGATGTCCAGGTGGACACGCGACGGGTGTTGCACTTTCTGCACCTCGATGTGCAGGCCCGATGCGCCTGCAACAAATTCGACGTACTCCGCTTCACCCTCGACCTGCTTGTCGCCGGTCGTCAGCCCCAGCGCCGAACCCCAGAAGCTGGCAGCGGCATCGATATCGCCGGTCTGGCAGTCGATGATGAAGCCGGCAAGTCGGCTGCGGTGCGTCATGTTTTTCTCCGCTGTCAGTTCGGCAGTGCAAGATCGTCCAGCAAGGCTTTCAGGAACCGTGCCGCTTCGCCACCGGTGGCGGCACGATGATCGAACGTCAGTGAAATCGGCATGCGCCTGTGCACTTCGATGCCGCCGATTACGGCCACGACATCGTGGGCGAGTTTTCCGGCACCGACGATCGCAACGGTCGGCGGCACCACCACCGGCGTCGCATAACGACCGGCGAACATGCCGAAGTTGGAGAGTGAAATCGTGTAGCCCGCAAGCTCGGACGCCGCGATGCTGCGGTCCTCGACCTGGGCACGCAGGCGCTGGACCGCGCCGCGCACACCGGCGGCATCGAGCATGTCGGCGTTGCGCAATGCCGGCACGAACAAGCCATCGTCGGTATCGACCGCAATGCCGATATCCACGTGCGGATGCAGCGTGCGCACCAGCTTGTCGCCGTCGAACCAGGCGTTGAGCGCGGGCACTGCCTTGCAAGCCGCGACAATCGAACGGATCAGGCGCGCGGTGATGTCCTGCTTGCCGATCCAAGAATGCAGATCGGCGTCATCGCACAGCGTGGTTGGCACGACCTTGGCGTGCGCGTCGGCCATCACCCGCGCCATGTTGCGACGCACGCCCTTGAGCTGCTCCGGTTGACCGCTCGCCTGTACGCCGGGTGGTTGCGTGCGCATCGGACGCCCCGCCGCCGACATCGGTGTGCGTTGCGCCGCGGCCGGCATCGGTGCCGGGACGGCTGGAGCGCGTTGTGCCGTCGTAGCGCCGGCTTTGGCCGAGCTGTCAGCGGCTGCGCGCTTGACGTCGTCCATGGTCACCACGCCCTCGCTTCCGCTGGCACGCACGCGCGACACGTCGACACCAAGTTTGCGCGCCAGCGCGCGCACTGCCGGCATCGCCTTGACACCGCCGACGGCTGACGCCTGTTCGCTGCGCACAGTGTCGGAGGACTGCATCGCGCCAACCACGGTACCGGCATCGTTGCGCTTCTCACCGGGCTCGCCCTTGGGCGCCGCCGTACCCGCGTCGTCGATCACCCCGCCTTCGTCCGAAGCGATCACGGTGTGCGCGCCGCCCGGCGCGTCGTTGCCGGCGCCACCGTGGGTTTGTGCCGCCGCAGCACCGCCGTGGTGGTGACCGGTGTCCTGGCCTTCGGCGCGCTGTGGCGCCGAAGCGTCGAGCTCGAATTCGGCGAGCATCGAACCGGTTGGAATGACGTCACCTTCGCCACCGGCGAGCCTGAGCACCTTGCCTGAAACCGGCGACGGCACTTCGACCACCGCCTTGGCGGTTTCCATCGAGACCAGGTTGTCGTCCAGGCGGATGGTGTCGCCGACCTTGACGAACCATTCGACGATCGTGGCATCCGGCAGGCCTTCGCCCAGGTCGGGAAGCAGGAATTGTTTGGTTGCCATATGGTTTTTCCGTAGGGCGGGTTTCAACCCGCCGATGTGTGCCTTACCACTACTCGCAAGCAATGCTCATCATGTATCGCAACCGAAGCTCCAAGCGCGAGGCGGCGCGGTGGAAAGATCCGCAACCGAGGGTTATTCGCGGCGCCCCTACGAATGCGCCATCGCGCGTTTTGCGGCGGCAACGATCTTGTCGACGCTGGGCAGGAACTTCATTTCCAGGCGGAACAGCGGGATGTGCGTGTCGTAGCCGGTGACGCGCTCGACTGGCGCGACCAGGTCGAACATCGATTCCTCGGCCAGGCGCGCGGCGATTTCAGCGCCAAAACCGGCGGTTTTCGCCGCCTCGTGCACGATCACGCAACGACCGGTCCTGGCGACGGATTCGGCGATGGTCGCGAAGTCCAGCGGCTTGAGCGTGGCGACGTCGATGACTTCGGCGCTGATGCCTTCCTTGGCCAGCGCATCGGCGGCTTCCAGTGTTTCCTTGACCTGCGCGCCCCACGTCACCAGCGTCAGGTCGCTGCCATCACGCAACACGTAGCACACGTCCAGTGGCAAGGCCTCGCCATCGTCGGGGACGATTTCCTTGTACTGGCGGTAGATGCGCTTGGGTTCGAAGAAGATCACCGGGTCCGGCTCGCGGATCGCGGCCAGCAGCAACCCATAGGCGCGCGCTGGCGATGACGGCATCACCACGCGCAGGCCGGGAACGTTGGTGAAGATCGATTCGTTCGCTTCGGAATGATGCTCGGGCGCGCGGATGCCGCCGCCCCATGGAATCCGCAGCACCATCGGGCAGGTCAGGCGACCGCGCGTGCGATAGCGCATGCGCGCGGCGTGGCAGACGATGAAGTCGACCATCGGATACATGAAACCATCGAACTGCGCTTCGGCAACCGGCTTCATGCCCTGCGACGCCATGCCGACGGTCAGGCCGGCAATCGTGGTTTCGTCCAGCGGTGTATCGAGGACGCGTTCGGAGCCGAATGCCTGTTGCAGGCCGGCCGTCGCGCGGAACACGCCACCGTTGATGCCGACGTCCTCGCCGAGCACGACAACGGCGGGGTCGATACGCATCTCGTAGGCCAGCGCCTGCGTGATCGCCTCGATCAGGGTGATTGCGGCGGGCGCGGGAGTCGGCTCAGCCATTGCGCTTCTCCAGTGCAATCGCCGCGGCGCGCTGCGCCAGCAGATCCGGCGGTGGATCGGCATAGAGGAAATCGAACATCGCCTCGACCGGTTGCACCTTCGACTCGAGATAGGCGTTGATCTCGACATCGACCAGCTTGCCGCATTCCTCCAGCCAGGCTTTTTCCTGCGCCTCGTCCCACAGTTTCTTCCCGGCCAGGAAACTGCGCAGGCGCAGCATCGGTTCGCGTGCCCAGCCGGCCTTGACCTCGTCCTCGCCGCGATAGCGACGGGCATCGTCGGCAGTTGTGTGGTCGTGCAGGCGATAGGTCATGAATTCGATCACGCTGCCGCCCTCGCCACTGCGCGCGCGTTCGCTGGCGCGACGCATCGATTCGAGCACCGCGATCAGATCGTTGCCGTCGACCTGCAGGCAATGGAGGCCACCGGCAAGTCCCTTCTGTGCCAGCGTCTCGGCACCGGTCTGTGCGGCGCGAGGAACGGAAATCGCCCAGCCGTTGTTGATCACGCACAGCACCAATGGCAGCTTGTAGGCGCCGGCGGAGTTCAGCGCCGCGTAGAAGTCGGCTTTCGACGATCCGCCATCGCCACAGCAGCTCACCGCGATGCGCGGCTCCTTGCGCAGCTTGAACGCCAGTGCCGCTCCGGCCGCCATCAGGCACTGCGTCGAAATCGGCACGCACCACGGATAGTCGTTCTTCGGGCCGGCGAAATCGTTGCCGCGTTCATCGCCACCCCAGTACATCAGCACTTCGCGCGGACGCACGCCGCGCATGAACTGCGCTCCGTATTCGCGATAGCTGGGGGCGAAGACGTCCTCCGGGCGCATCGATGCGCCAATCCCGACATGCGTGGCTTCGTGGCCCAGCGATGCCGCGTAGGTGCCGAGTTTGCCGGTGCGCTGCAACGCGATCGCCTTGGTGTCGAACACCCTGACGTAAAGCATCTGCTTGAACAGCGGCAGCAGGCTCTTGACCTCGAAACCCGTCGGCAGGTCGGTGACCAGCTTGCCGTCGGGGCCCAGGTACTGGAGGTATTCGATCTCGAAGTGCGCGGCAATGGTCATCCATGGGGCCCGAAGTCGCAGAACCGCGATGATAGCGAATCGGCCGTTTCAGGTCGAAACAGGCGCGCGCGACACGCGATGCCGGCGCCATCAGTGGGGTTGCTGGGTAGAATCGCAGCGATGAACAGGATCCGGCCATGACTGTCGACAACAACGAGCGTGCGCTGGAACCCGGCATCCACACCGACCTCGCCGGGCGCATGACCTACGCCGGCTACCTGCGCCTGGACCGGCTGCTGTCCGCACAGCAACCCCTGACGCAGCCACCACAGCACGACGAGATGCTGTTCATCGTCCAGCACCAGGTGTCGGAGTTGTGGATCAAGCTGCTGGTCCACGAGCTGCGCGCGGCCATCGCTCACCTGCAACGCGATGAACTTGGGCCCTGCCAGAAGATCTTTGCGCGCTGCAAGACCGTGCTCAAGCAACTGACCGAAATGTGGTCGGTGCTCGAGACGCTGACGCCGTCGGAATACATGAAGTTCCGGCCGATCCTGGGGCCGTCCTCGGGTTTCCAGTCGGTGCAGTACCGCACCATGGAATTCCTGCTGGGCAACAAGAATGCGGCCATGCTCAAGGTCTTCGCGCATGATCCGGAGGGATGCGCGGTGCTGCGCGACGCCCTCGATGCGCC
>JAQGOI010000090.1 GCA_028293685.1 Lysobacteraceae bacterium
TGCCCAGTCGCTGATCCCCGAACCGAGCACGTGGGATGCACTTGACGGCGAACTGCGTCACGACCTTACCAAGGCGCTTATCCAGCTCGGGCGGGTCGAAGATGCGGAGCGCCTGCTGATAACCGACGCCACTGGACGCAGCGATCCGATTGCCGCCGTTCGCCTGGCGACCCTGCACGAACGCACCAACCGAGTGGAAAGCGCCCTGACCCTGTTGGCTCAAGCCAGGCAGGGCATGGTGAATGAACGCGACGCCGAAGCGGATGTCTTGTCTCTGGACGCTGCGTTGTCGATGCGAGGAAAGGATTATCAGCGAGCCCGCGAATCCCTGCGGAAGCTCCTGCACCTGCCCGGTCTGCCGCCAGCCGCCAAAGCCAGTGCACATTTTGCCTTGGCAAAAGTCGCGGACAAGCAAGGGCACGTCGATGAGACCATGGCCGAACTTGTGCACGCCCATCAGATTAATTTCGGGCTGGCCTCGAACACGCTGCCCGAAATCGCCGAGTCGCCCGACGAGCCCTTGCGGATTGCCTCAAAGTGGTTGACGCCGGAGCAGTCGATCTTTCCGCCACTGCCTGGCGACCCTGGACGCGACGCGTCACCCGTCTTCATCGTGGGTTTCCCGCGTTCGGGCACGACGATGCTGGAGCAGATGCTGGATGCGCATCCGGCCTACGTCTCAATGGACGAGCGCATCATCATCCAGTACTGCGTGGAGCGCATGGAGTCCAAGGGACTGACCTATCCGTACCAGCTCGACCGGCTGACCGACGCCGACCTCGGGGAATTGCGTGAGCTGTATTGGGTCGAATCCGGCAAGGTCGTCGATATCGCGCCAGGCGTGACGCTTGTCGACAAGAATCCACTCAACCTGCTGCGCGTCCCCATGATCCGGCGACTGTTTCCACAAGCGCGTGTGATCCTCGCCCTGCGCCATCCGTGCGACGTCATCCTGAGCTGCTACATGCAGAATTTCCGATCACCTGCCTTCATGGTGTTGTGCTCGACGCTCGAGAGGTTGGCGAAAAGCTACGTCAACGCGATGCGTTTCTGGATCCATCACCAGCCGCTGCTGTGCCAGGACGCATTGGTGCTGCGTTACGAAGACACCGTTTCGGATTTCGACAAGCAGGTGCATGTCATCGGTGATTACCTCGGACTGGAAGACCATGCGCCGCTGGCGGACTTTGCCGCGCATGCAGCGGGCAAGAAATACATCAGCACGCCGAGTTACGCGCAGGTGACCGAAACGGTGAATTCGCGCGCCGTTGCGCGTTGGGAACCCTATCGCGCGTATTTCGAGCCGCTCTTCCCGCTTCTGCAGCCCATCGTCGATCATTGGGGCTACACGCTGGACGGGCCAACACCGTGAACGCGCTGAACCATTACATCCGGGTCTACGACAATGCGCTGGAGCCGGGCTTCTGCGCGAACCTGATCTCCGGGTTCGAACAGATGAGCGATCTGCAGAGACAGAATGGAAGGGGTGTGCGCCCCGGCCTGGACAACAGCGCCTGGACGGAAATGAACGTCGGACGACTTGCCGACAAGGCCTTCCTCGGGTTTTTCATGGTCCAGATCGAGCGTTACCTGGCGCAGTACAACGCTGACGTCGGCCTGGGCATCCCGGTTCCGCTGCGTCCAACCACCGACAACCTGACGATGAAGCGTTACCGTGCCGGTGCCGATGAAGTATTCGAGCCGCACTTCGATTCCATCGATGCGGTCAGCAACCGCTACCTCGTCTACCTCTGGTACCTGAACGATGTCCAGGATGGCGGCGCGACCGAGTTCTGCGATCTTGGAGTCAAGGTCCAGCCGCGTGCAGGACGGCTGCTGATGTTCCCGCCTTACTGGATGTACCAGCATGCCGGGCGTGCGCCCGTCAGCGGCGACAAATACATCCTCTCGACGTACCTGACCTTTCCCAACGCGCCAGCAGCGTGATCCATAGCGCGTTGGTCAGTTGATACCTGCACCGGTATTGAACTGTCCGATCTTCTCGACAAGGTCGCGAAGGGCGATGCGCTCGGCTTCGGTGAGATCAGGATTCCAGGTGTCAAGGATCATCACGACGCGTTGCTGGCTGGTCCGATTCCACGCCTCATGCAGGAACGTGTCGTCGAACGTGATGCAGCGCCCCTCCTGCCATGCATGCTCCTGGCCACCGACAACAAGCTTGCAGTCACCTTGGGGAATGATCAGCGGAAGGTGCGTCACCACCCGGGTGTTGGTCACGCCATGATGCGGTTTGATGTGGGTGTCGGGCGCAAGCACGGAAAACAGCACCTCCGGCGCATGACCGGAAACCTGGGTCAACGGAACCTTTGACAGTGCGGCGGCCGTATCCGGGCAACGCGCCAGATGTTCCGGAAAGGGTTGGCCATGGCGATGGAAGAAGAACGCGTCCCACGCCCGGCCTTGCCGGTCGCCGCCGAGATATTGATCTTCCTCGGCTCTGTCGCTGACCTGCAGGAACGGCGTCAACACATCCTGGCGCTGCAACACCTGCTGAAGTTCTGCGCGGATGCTGTCCGTCGCGGCTTCCAGAGCGGCGTACCACTCGAAGCGTTCCGGCGCATAGAAAGGTGTTGGCGGCAGTCCCGTCACCCACAGGAATTTGGGACGCTGGCGCGGATCCGGATCGATGGGTGCGTGCGTTCCCAGATATACGCCAAGCGCGGCCGTGACGCGCTGGATGGCCACCTGTCCGAACGCGGCGATATGCGGCAGCAGGACGCTTTCGAACAAGGCTTGGCGGCCACTGTCGATCGTGTCCATTGCACGCTTGACCCGCACGCGCAGTCCGGGTGGCGTGGAGGCATCGTTCAACCAGCGTCCGCGGGTCTGCGCATCGTGCACCGCGCGAAACGTCTGTTGCAGCGCCTGCTCCGCGTCGCCCTGCTGCTCCAGGCAGTCCGCGAAAACCAGGCGCAGCGAGAACTCATCCGGATGCTGGGCCAGCGCCCGCTGAAAACTGGTCAGGGCCGAGACGCGATCTCCGGCCGCGGCCTGGCAGAGCGCGAGCCCCGAGATGATCGAAAAAGGAGCACCGTCATCGCCGGCTGCGGTCTGCAGAACATCCACCGCAGCCTGTGCCCGACCGGCTGCGAGCAAGGCCGCACCGCGCAAGGCGATCGACTCCACGTTCGATGGATCGCTGCCCAGCAGGGCCTCGCTGTCGCTCAATGCCCTGGGCAAGTCGCCAGAAGACAGGGACTTTTCGACATCCTCCCGGCGTGGTGCGTTCGATACCGTGCCGCTCATGCAGGCGACCTCGCGAGCGCATCGGCAATGCGCCGCTGCTCGGCCCTCAGGGCATCTGGCATGCGCGGACCGTAGTCGTCCAGGTACGCGCCGATGCCATCCACTTCGGAACACCAGGCCTGCCTGTCGAACCCGAACAGCTTGTCGCGCGCTTCGTCGGACAGGTGCACGTCATCCAGCTTGATGTCGCCCGGCCGGGGCACCGCGCCTATCGGCGTGTTGACCGCATCGGCTGTGCCATCCACACGCCCGACGATCCATTCCAGCACGCGCAGGTTGTCGCCAAATCCCGGCCACAGGAACTTGCCGTCATCACCCTTGCGGAACCAGTTGACGTGGAAGATCTTCGGCAACTTCGCACCCGGTTTGTCGAAGGACAACCAGTGCGCGAAGTAGTCTGGGAAGTAGAAGCCGCAGAATGTTTTCATCGCCATGGGATCCCGACGCATCACACCCACCGCGCCGGT